>JANXCJ010000180.1 GCA_025060275.1 Bacteroidia bacterium
CTGACCAGCCAAGAGGGAAAAAATCCATACAGCAAGCCAATAGTTACGAGCCATAACGCAAATATACTCTTTACTTACCCTTACCATATAAGTATTCCCTTAACTGCAGCAGAAAAATATTCATACACAGGGAAGAGACAGGAAAAAGAATATCTAAATATCGCCTTTCCAGTAAGCCTAAGGACAGGTACGTAACAATAGGTAATAAATTGAAAGTAGAAGCAAGTACATTACCAGGCGTAGAGAAAAGGAGCACTAAGGAAGCAACTATGCTCAGCATTTGTATCACATAATAGGCAAGATAATACACTCGTTTGACCTTAGCTCTAATAGAGCCCATAATTCTTTCTGAATAACTAGGCTTGTAGGCAGTCTGAGTTATCATTTTCTTTATTTTATACAACCTAGCCTCTATCTTATTTCCATTATGTACAGCGCACCGTATGCATTTACCTAAAATTCTCATCATTTCTGCCTCTCGCCAGCAATCCTCTGGCGTAGGTGAAATGTGCGTAACAAAATAGAGAAGGTCCTTATAGGCTCTTCCATAATAAAGACTTTCTGGGGGGTCTATAGAATACGCAGCAGAGTGAGCTAGCTCACATCCCAGCATAGCAGCTTTTTGTAGACTCTCAGGAGGACAAGCAGAGCAGAAAGCCCACTCAGGTACTACTTGCTTCAATACAGCAATGGAAGGAGGACTAAAGCTATGACAGTAAAGAACATTATATATGCTTCCCATCTCAGAGCGCTTGGACACATCCCCCTCCCCCAGCAAACTGGCATAGGAAATAATAGGATAGTCAACTCGGCTATAAACAAAAGGGTACATCAAGGTGTTAGACCCGAAGAAAGGTCTAAAATCACCGTATAGCTTATAATTACGCAGAATCCAACTCCCCTCTAAAAGCACAAATGGGGAAAGAAAGTACAAGAGTGATTTTGATAAGAACTTTTTCTCCGTGTAGATTATCCACACTGAGGCGGGTAAGATGTATATACCACTGACCGGTCTCATGAAAAATATCCATGTGAGTACAAGACCTGCTAGGAGAAATCTTCGCTTCCAAAGGAGGAATACCCCCATTAAACTAAGAGCAGCTGTGAGTGACTCCGTGCCAAAGAGGCGTGTATAATAAGCAATCGGAGAGAAAGAGAGGAGAAAATTTATACCTATCAAAGCCCATTTTGGCATACCCCGCAAGGAGAGCTCATAGAGCATCCACCCAATAGCAACAGCCCATATGCTTAGCTGAAATAGCGCCAAGAGCCAGAGGGCCGCTTCCCGGCTACCTGTAATCCACCTGAAGAAAGCATATGGCACTCCATAGCCGGGCATTCTGTAGTCATCCCAATAAATTCCTTGGCTAAAAAGGTAATCTATAGGATAAATATAGCCCCAAGTGTCGCCATGCTCTATAACTAACTGGATAGGAAAAAAGATAAGATTATGCCTACAGTAGGGGTTTTGCTTACACTCTTCTACGCCACCCGGTATTTTATACAGAAGGTCCCTCTTATTTAGTGTGAGAGGCCAATATGCCAAAGTGAAGAGGAACACCAGAGCACTCCAACGCAAGATTTGCATGAGGGAGAGGGATGGAGAATAGCGTAGCCCCACCAGGACTCGAACCTGGATCTTGAGCTCCGGAGGCTCACGTTCTATCCCTTGAACTATGGGGCCCCCTCCAAAAGTAATAAAAGCACTCCTGATAGCATATTTTTGCACAAAATGCGCTGGGTGTGGATAGTACCTTTATGGATATGGGGTCAGGGAGGCGTGCCTATTGGGCAATGGGGCGTGTACGCCTATCATGGAAATATTCGCTCAGTTACCTATGTGGCGCCATACTTCTGGTTCCTAAGTACAGAGGGAGTTGCCATACTAAATGAAG
The DNA here is from genome assembly GCA_025060275.1 of Bacteroidia bacterium. Lineage (GTDB taxonomy): Bacteria > Bacteroidota > Bacteroidia > SpSt-205 > SpSt-205 > SpSt-205. The sequence goes on from JANXCJ010000180.1 coordinate 1,896, forward strand.
AGACGGGAGCTTACTTAGAAATGAGCCGGGCAAATGGACTTGTCCATAACCGTCCTACTGCATTATACGGAGACCCGTACGCGAGGTGGGTTTTTTTAGGATATTCAGATGGACGAGTCCAGTATGGCCCCACTCCCGACCATTTAGTGAGCATCAATGATATTGCAGCTAATCCGTTTTATACCGCCAGAGGCATTCGTGACTTTCATACTAAGGGAGATACACTTGCTATTGCCACAGACTTTGGTATCGTAATCTGGCAAAAAAGCCGCCGCCGTGTATTAGCTACAATATCCCAGTTACCAACCTTAGGCTTTGCAGACCCGATTCTCCGTGTGCGATGGAGCGTAGGACGCCTATGGGCCCTCACTTACAAAGGAATCTTCTCTTTACGGGAAGGAATGCCCTGGAATACAGGATGGGAAAAACACTCTGGCGAAGGCTATAGCCTCCCGGATACCCTTCACCTTCATTTTAGGGGATGGGCAGAAAAAGCAGGAAAGTTTATAGTGGGCTTCCGAGATACCCTGTACAGGTGGGAGGGAGATAGATGGGAATACGAGCCTTTGCCCTCTGGCTTAGAAGGCAGAAGGGTTCAACTTATTGCAGGGGAAAGAGGAGAATTTTGTGTAGCGCTGCGAGACACAGATGTGTTTTTCTTTTCTGGTCAAGATAATTTCCATCAGCAAATGTGGAATCCAGGTCCCACAGCGTTATGGAGTAGCCCTGACGCTCGCATATGTATCGTAGCAAGCAGCTGGGGTGGAGCTTCTGTTCGTACCCCTCGTTTCAGTGCTAGTACAGAAACTTATCAGCGTCTAAAAGCGAGTGGGGTAACAGAACTCCTACCTACTCCTCATAGCCTATACTTCTTCCACAATGGTGTTACACCCGTGAGTAGTGGGTGGGGATATACCATCAGTCGTTACTCCTTTGAAGAAAAAAAAGCCGAGAAAGTAGACCTCATATTTTCTGGAAGAGCTTTTTATACTCCCGCTGAGGCGCTCTGGGATGGTAACTCTGTCTGGGTGGGTACGCAGCCGGGTATCGTTCGTATCA
>JANXCJ010000181.1 GCA_025060275.1 Bacteroidia bacterium
TTTATTGAAGGATTTTACTTATCATCTCATTCATAGCGAAATTAGCTCAGCAAAGAGCTTTCTAAGGCTATATTACATTCAGGAGAATAGTGGGTACTCAGGTACATTAAACGCTTTAGGGGCAAACTTATTAAACCATATAAAACCTCATACCAACTGGTTTGTGCACTATCTATTAGCCTACGGCGGTTATTTAGAAGCACTTGTAAGCCCACAAGAAGCTGCTGCTTTTACGGCTCATTATGGGCAGCCTGTGCCTCGCAGGGGAGACCACGAGGCAGCGCGATGGTTTGCAGATAGTGATACACGCTTTATGAATCAGCTCTTATCTGTGGCGGCTCTACCTGCATCGCTGGGGGCGGATTGGAATGGTGGAGCGCGCCCCACGCCAGATAATCCTATCGTACGACAGTGGGCAGACTCTCTGCTCCGGGTCCCTATTTCCCGAGGTGGAGGACGACTTATTAGTAACTCCGGGTTGTACCATGCAGAGGCACAGCATGAAGTTCTATTACCTGGCAAAATCCAGACTATATTTGGAGGAAACTTTAGGCTTTTCAGGCTTAGCTCGCAGGGCACCACCTTCATAGACAGTGGAGGGCGTCCCTTCTACAACTGGGAAGCTGGCACATACCTACAAGCAAGACGAAGCATACTAAAGGATAAGCTAACTCTCACAGCAGGTTTGCGCTATGATTATCGCCAGTATCTTACGGGTTCATTCACCCCTCGCTTAGCCGCAAGCTATCGTGTAGATCGTGCGGGCGCGCATATATTACGCGCTGCCTATCAGACAGGATTTCGTAATCCCGTAACGGATGCACTATTCATTCGGCTTCAGGGAGATATTCTACTAATTGGCGCCTTACCTAACATAGATAGACAGTATGGAATAGCTGGAATGAATAACTATACAGCCTCTTCTGTACAAGCCTACAAGGAAGCTAGGGCAAAAGGCACCCCCATGGAAGAGGCTGCTAAGCTATTAGTATCTGTCCCTATCCAAGGAATCAGACCCGAGAAAGTTTCCAGCATAGAAGTGGGAAGCCGTCACCTTGTAGCTGCTGAGCGACTCCTGCTGGACTTCACTTACGCTTATCAAAGGTATAGGGATTTTCATAGCTATATTTTACTCTATGGACCGCCAGAGCCTCAGAAACAACTTTCACCCACAGATGTGGAAAATAATAATCTATCACCTATCTACGGACGGTATTATAACCTGCCGGGCACTCCGCAAGCACACTTTCTGACGCTAAGCGCACAGTATAGGATTCACCGTTATATCTTACTCATAGCAAATTATCAATATGCCTACGCCTTAGGGTTAGAAGAAGCACGCCGCTTAGACCCCCAGTTATATGTCTTTTTCAATACACCCCCTCATAGAGTCAACGCCGGACTCTCCCTGCAAAATGCAAAGCGATGGAGCGCCCAACTGTGGTACCAGTGGACACATGCGCATCGCTACGAGTATGTAACCTACTTCAAGATAATTCCTACCTATACCCTTCTGCATGCGCAGGTAAGTTATAAGATTCCTCGCTGGCATAGTGAGATTCGGTTAGGAGCCCAGAACCTTCTAAATTTTTACCATATTGAAGTGGCAGGCGGCCCTCGTATAGGAGGCTTGTATTACCTTCAATATAGCTTTGATCCTCTGAGTTTATGAGAAACTTCATAGGGGTAAGTCTCATATCTATCTGTCTGCTGGCTGTTTATGCGGCTCCCTGTTCTCACTGCAAGAGAGACCCCCTCTGCGTGAGTCAGTGTGCGTATGACTTACTCGTTAAAGCTAACTCTAATGCAGCTATACGCGAGTCTTATCTGCTTCTTGCTCATGCTTGGCTATGGGGTAAGCTATATGAAGGGATTCCTAAAGCCATTGAGAAAGTCATTCAAAACTCTACTTCAAAGGATTCCCTTTATTACCATGCCTTACTAATCCTAGCAAACTTTCATCAAGCGCAAGAGAGGGGAGACTCAGCCATTTTCTGGTATGAACAAGTAGCTTCCCAAGCCAAAGGGTATCCCTGGCTAAATGCTTTTAGTTATCTTTCTTTAGCAAGTCTCTACGCTAACAGCTCTCTCAATCAAGCCGCCCAAGCTGCCCTTCAAGCCATGCAAATCCTAAATCAGCACCCAGAGCCTATACTGATTGCGCTGACGCAGAATACTTTGGCTTACATTGCAGCCTCTCAGCGAGACTACACTAGAGCTTTATCACTCCAACAAGAAGCCAAGGAGACCATAGATACTATAAGAACAGAATCCCCCTTCCTCCTGCTCAGCCCCCTACAAGAGACACGAATGGCAATCACTGCTAACTTGGGCTCTCTCTACTTAGAAATAGGCAAGACAGCGGAAGCCGAAGCTCTCTATAAGCCTCTCCTGAAGAAAGCCCAAGAAGAAAAAGACTCCCTTACGATAGCTCAAGCTGTATTAGGGCTAGCCCAAGTAGCTCTTTTGAAGAAAAAGTCTTCAGAAGCCCTTCAGCTTTTAGAGAGCCATCATTACCTTGAAAGTAGGCTCACCCCCTCTCTCCTCAAAGAATGGAACTACACCTTGGCTCAAGTTTACTTGAGCCAAAATAGGCATGCACAGGCTATAAAGCTGTATGAGAATCTATTAGAAAAAGTAGAAAATAGTTCAAAGCATGTAGCAGCATTTCGGACGGCACAGTGGCAGATTTTAGCAGGCATGGAGCAGCAGCAGGCTGAGATAAGCCATCTAAAAGAAAGCAGACGAAGAGAAAGAACATTGTATGGCATAAGCCTAACCCTTTGGGCTCTAGCACTTATAATCTTATCCTATACCCTATATCAGAATCGCAAGCGTAGTCGTGAGCAGCTGAAATTTCAGCAGATTATCCTTAATCAATCCGAAGAACTACGGCAGAAAAATTATCAACTTTCACAAATGAACCACGAACTTGCAGAAGTAG
>JANXCJ010000182.1 GCA_025060275.1 Bacteroidia bacterium
CTCTTATTCCCTTAGAAATAGATATCACTTCTTCCATTCACTTACCTATACCAGAAGAGGCAGAGGCGCATCCTTCTGGATTTTCTCCTCCCTCTGTAGAAGAGCCCCCTCCAGAGATGCTTCCCGTTACCCCAGAACCTTCATCTTCATCCTCTCCGAGTTGGCAATCTTTCTTAGCAGAAATTCAATCTCACATATCCATAGCAGAGGTTCAAGAAAAAGGTGGCTCAATTACCAAGGAATTAGAAAATCTTCGTAAGGAGTTCCTTCGTAAACTTATTGCAAATAGACCTACACCTCCCCCTCAGCCTCCCTCTGCTCCCCAAAGAGATATTATAGACCTTCTCATAGAGAAACTGCAATCTTTCCCTCGGATACCCCCGGAGAGTGGGGCATCAGAGCTAAGCGTACCTGCTTTAGACCTTCCCGCTACTCATCCCCGCATCTATACAGAGACAATGGCTCGTCTATACTGGAGCCAAGGTGATTTGGCAAGGGCGATTGAGATATACGAAGTTCTCATGCAAAGGTATCCCCATAATACAGCACACTATCAAGCTCAGATAGAGCGCATACGTGCAGGTGAGAGCCCATAAATGTGGGATTGGCTATACCCTCCCCTATGTGGGGTGTGCGAAGCCCCCCTCCACAAAACAGAGAGAGGAGTTTGTATAGGTTGTCTTTTACGCCTCCCCCAGACTTTTTTCTGGCGCAACCCAAAAAATAACGAAGGGTATTATCGTTTAGCAGCTCTCAACCCCAACCTAAAAGGCGTAGTATGTGGGTTCTGGTATACTTCAGGAAGCCCCCTGCGGAAATGGGTACAATTAGCTAAGTATCAGGGGCAACCCATACTTCTAAAAGTTGCAGCCACTTTTCTCGGACAGCTCATTCTGCATGAAGGCCAGGTCCCTCTTCAAGAAGTAAGAGGAATTCTACCTATGCCTATTTCTCCTGAACGCCTCCGCCAAAGAGGCTATAATCAAGCAGAATGGGTCGCACGGGGATTATCCGAAGCTCTGAAAATCCCTCTCCTAAAGGGGTACTGGAAGCGTATCCATTCAACTGCATCTCAAATCGGTAAAGTTCGCACAGAGAGATGGATAAGCCTTCAGGGAGATTTTATATGTGAAAAGAAACTACCTGAATCCGTGATCGTAGTAGATGATGTTCTGACTACGGGCGCTACCCTCACAGCAGCTCTCCATAGTCTGCCTTCATCTACAGATGTATGGATAATCACAGTAGGAATTACACAGCGGCGAAGCTAACTTTGCCACATGGCTATAATGCAGTTTCGGGAAGCCCTACGCGCAGCTCTACGAGAAGAGATGCGAAGAGACCCGCGAGTTTTTTTGATGGGCGAGGAGGTAGGCGAATATAACGGAGCCTACAAAGTGAGTGAAGGACTTTTAGCTGAATTTGGTCCTCAAAGAGTCATAGATACACCCATTTCTGAACTGGGCTTTGCGGGTATAGGTGTAGGAGCAGCAATGGTAGGGCTACGGCCTGTCATAGAGTTCATGACCTTCAATTTTGCCCTACTCGCGATAGACCAAGTAGTCAATCACGCAGCAAAGATGCTCCACATGAGTGGAGGGCAATTTTCAGTACCTATTGTTTTTCGGGGGCCCAGCGGCTCTGCAGGACAGTTAGCTCAGCAGCACTCTCAGTCTTTTGAAAACTGGTATGCAAATGTTCCAGGTTTGAAAGTTGTATCACCCAGCACACCTCGCGACGCGAAAGGACTCCTCAAGAGCGCCATAAGGGATGATGACCCCGTAATCGTAATGGAGTCAGAGCTTATGTACAGCATGAAAGGCGAGGTGCCTGAAAGTGAGGACTTCTTAATACCCATTGGAGAAGCAGATATAAAGCGAGCCGGCACCGACGTGACAATAGTAGCTTTCGGAAAAATGGTGCATGTAGCCTTAGAAGCAGCCCAACTCTTAGAGAAGGAAAACCTTTCAGCAGAGGTCATAGACCTACGCAGCCTTCGCCCTATTGATTATAATACTGTTATTCAGTCCGTAAAACGGACTAACCGTTTAGTAGTCGTAGAAGAGTCATGGCCTTTAGGAGGCATAGCTTCCGAAGTTGCCTTCATGGTGCAACGCTGGGCCTTTGACTATTTAGATGCTCCCGTGGTAAGAGTAACGGGCGCTGATGCACCAATGGGTTACGCTCCTACCTTGGTGGAAGCATACCTACCCAATCCTAAGAAGGTAATAGAAGCAGCTAAATACGTATCCTACCAGCTCTAAATTCTCGCTGGAGATATAAAAGAATAGCTGTAGCTATAGCTACATTCAAAGACTCTGCTCTTGCTGAGGGGGCTGGAGGGATTTGGACCCTGGGCCAGTGAAGCGGGGCATATCGGACACCTTGTGACTCACTTCCAATATAGAGGGCATCATATTTCTCCCATTGAACAGCCTGGGGGCTTACGCCCTCAGGACTAGCGACTATACAACGCCCCTCGTAAGCCTGTAGCAGGCGATCCCAGTCTTTCGCCTGCTGGACATAAACCCGAAAAAGGCTACCCATACTTGCTCTTACAGCACGGGGATGAAAAGGGTCTACACTTCCCTCACTTAGCCAGAGGCAATTCCAACCCATCCACTCCATAGTCCTGAGAAGGGTGCCTAAGTTGCCCGGGTCTTGGAGGCCCTCAGCTAAGACAGCAGGAGGATATGGAGAAGAGAGAGAAAACACCGATTGATACAAGACTGTAACCACCCCCTCACAATTTTCCTGCCTACTTATTCGCTCAAGTTGCCATTCTGGAAGGATAAAGGTAACTTTTCGCAAATATGGTGGGACTATGCCCGTATCCTCCTTGTCCGATAGCAGAATAGCGTGAAAATTTTCTTTAGGCAAACTGCTTATAGCCTCCCTTAGTAGCTTC
>JANXCJ010000183.1 GCA_025060275.1 Bacteroidia bacterium
TGCGTAGGGGGGGTATTGCGCCAGCGATTGTAGGCAGCCTATGGGTTACTAGTATAGCTATTATTGTGGGTGGAGTTACAGGTACAGCGGCAGGGGCTTATCTTAGTGAGTTTGCCCGAAATCCTCGCCTAAAACGGGCAATAGAATTTCTGGTTACCACATTAGCGGGAATTCCCTCTGTGGTATACGGCCTTTTCGGTTTAGCACTTTTCGTTATAACGTTGAAGTTAGGAGCGTCTATCTTGGCGGGGGGACTGACTCTGGCTTTACTTTCCTTACCTCTTCTTATACGAAATGCACAAGAAGCTTTTTCTGCCGTGCCTTCCACCCTCAAACAAGCTAGCTTAGGCTTAGGTGCCTCAGAGATTCAGACATTCTTCCGGATTACACTGCCTATTGGGCTACCTCGCGTGCTTACGGGGTTTGTATTAGCCACGGGGAGAGTACTTGGAGAGACAGCCCCTGTCCTCTTTACCGTGGCTGCCTATTACTTGCCCGTATATCCTCATAGTCCTTTAGAGCCTACTATGCTATTGCCTTATCATCTCTATGCTCTTATTACCAGCGGCGTAAATATTCAAGAAGCTTACCCCATGGCTTTTGGGACAGCTTTAGTGCTTCTAATTCTTACTTTGTGCTTTACGGTGATTGCAGCTTATTTTCGCTTCTATCTCAAACAAAAATACCGTGTATAAGATAGAGACGCATTCCGTTTCTGTTTGGTATGGAGGTTATAAGGCCCTGGATAATGTATCCCTCCACCTTGAGCGTAATCAAGTATTAGCTCTAATAGGTCCTTCCGGCTGTGGTAAATCTACCTTTCTGCGACTTCTCAACCGAATGAATGATTTTGTAGAGGGCTTTCGCTTGGAGGGGCAGGTGCTGATTGATGGAGAGGATATTTATGCGCCGCGGGTGGACCCTGTACATCTGCGCCGCCGTGTAGGGATGGTATTTCAGAAACCTACGCCTTTTCCTTTCTCTATCTATGAAAACGTAGCCTATGGACTTCGCCTACAAAATCGCCTGCGTGAGTCTCAAATACGGGAGCGTGTAGAGCAGGCCCTGAAACAGGCTGCTCTATGGGATGAAGTTAAGGATAACCTAAGACGCTCTGCACTGAATCTCTCTGGTGGGCAGCAGCAGCGGCTCTGTATCGCTAGGGCTTTAGCTGTGCGTCCCTCTCTACTCCTCATGGACGAGCCTACCTCTGCGCTAGACCCTATCTCTACCGCTAAAATAGAAGAGCTTATCCATGAGCTTCGACATAACTATACTATTGTGATAGTTACACATAACATGCAGCAGGCTGCGCGCATCAGTGATGTAACAGCCTTTTTTTACATGGGAAGACTAATAGAATATGGAAGGACCAAAGACTTTTTCACTAATCCACAAAATGAGCAGACACTTCGTTATATTACGGGCAGGTTTGGATAAGATTATGCAATTTTCATAAATACCCTTATGAGCCTAATAGAGATAGAGATTAACAAGTTAAGGTCGCGAGCTTACCAGGTTGTTCAGCAGCTTCACCAGCAGTTAGCCTTGTTAGATGAAAATGTACGCCTGCAGAAGTGGAGTCGATTGGTAGAGATTGAAAAGCTTCGGGCACAGGGTTTAGAGGGTGATATGCGCTTAGATAGGCGTTGTGCTCGCATACTTGCGCTGCATCAGCCTGTAGCTAATGATCTTCGTTTTATACTGGCTGTTATGCGTATGCACTATTATGTAGAGGAAATCAGTGAAAGGCTAGTTACGATTGGGCTCCGTTTGGCTCGGTATGCACCGCTTATTAGTTCAGAAAAGCTTCAGTCCCTCCCGCTGGCGCTCTTAGTAGAGCGTGTGAAGAGGCTGTTAGAAATTTGCTTGGATGCATTCTTCCGTGCTGATACCGAACGCTCTAAGCGCATAGATGAAGAGGATAATGCCGTAGATGAAGCCTATGAAGCCTGCATGGAGCTAATCAAACGCAGCATAATGCCTTACATTTCCCACAAGGAAGCTACAATATGGATAGAAATAGCCCTTGTCGTGAAAGCTCTTGAAAAGGTAGCCGACTATGCCATAGATATTGCAGATGCTTCTATTTATTATGCTGAGGGTGTATTTTACTGGCATCGCTTCGCCCGTCGTCTAAGTGCTCAATCTGAAGAGAAAAATTAGTAGAGAAAATTCTCTCTCACTTGTAGTGAAATACTCTTTCCCCAATTACTGCCCAGCTGAGATGATGGGGGGATTTTAGTCTCCTGTTAGGTTCTCCCTTAGGTCTTACTTGTTAGTCGGGTATCTTTTTTCCTGCTCAGAGAATCTAATTTGGAAATATTTCTTTTCTCCCTGAACCTGAGCCTCAGACCCTCAAATGTCCAAAGCTCTCTTTGGTTCTTTGGGTTTGAGGGGTGAGCTACTTATAGAAAGGGTAAGAATTTGGTTTTAGAAAATTTTGGTATGACTCGGCAATTTTTGGCATGGCTTGCGTGTGGGCTACTGAGTGCCCAGAATGTAGGCATAGGTACGGCAGCGCTGATGCGAGGCTACATATTGTAGGTTCTGCTGGCGTTGGGCGTAGCGTAATGATAGATAACAGAGAAATTAAATTTAGGGGTGATGGGGTGGCAAATATGTCTATCTTCGGTCCGACGACCGGGAGGTCTCGCTTATCCATTTCTACTAGTACGTCTAGTACTCTACCCGGTACAGAGGACCAAGAAATAGTCTCTATTACCTCCACGGGGAATATGGGTATCAGCCAGCCAAGCCCACTAGGACGCCTCGCGATAAGAAGCGGCTGGTCTAACTGGATACAACTGGAAGATGCCATCAATGGGCATCATATTACTTTCACAATCCGGCAGGCGGGGATAGGCTTGAAGTGGGGGTATATA
>JANXCJ010000184.1 GCA_025060275.1 Bacteroidia bacterium
TTCTAGCAGGTTTTTCTCTTGCACGAGTTTTTTTGGGTCTTCTCGCGTAGTAAAAGAAGGATGAATACCTACCTCGTATCCCTTTCCCACTAATTCTTGGACTCGCCTTTTTATATCAGGATGAGAGGGGGAAATGAGGCTGTCCCTTGCGTGAGCCTGCGAGAGAAGAAAGAAAAAACGACTTCTCATAGGAGGAAAATGATTAGTAATAGCATCTAAGGTATCGTAAGGGTCAGATTGCCGTCCCCATCGCGTTTGTAATCGCTTCATCAAATCACCTCGCCTTAGACCTCCCAACCACCATCTGAGCCCTCCTCTCCCCTTCCATGCATACAGGTGATCTATATCCCACCCAATTTCCCAAGTAAAAGAGGGACGCGGTAGGCGTAACGAAAGTCTCTCTAAGAGTTCATAGAGCCGCATAAGCACAAAGGGCTCTTGCCAAAAGGGGGCCGTGTAGAAGGGGGACCTTTCCCATGCATATAAACCCCATTCGTCATATCCATAGTGCCAATCATACAAAGCATAAAGAGTAAGCACGTAAAAAGCCATTGCGGGCAAATCCCAAGGTAAATCTCCTTCTCCCGGAAAAAAGCCCCCGGCATTCCAGGGAGGCAAGACAAAATCTACCCCTTCCCTTTCTATAAAACCTGAATACGGAATAGAGACGTCGGCGGGCCCTAACTCTGAAGTGCCATAGGAAATTACTCGCCAGCCCGTAGGCTTATTGAAATCAGACCACTCAGCCACAGATACTATCTTATAGGGAAGAGGAAACCAGTGCTCAAAAAAAACTTTTACAACATACTGTAGACGAGGAGTCTTTACAGGAACACGCCAGAGCAGTCCTACAGCCGCCTCCACAGACTCAAAATCCCTACAATAACTATAAGAGTCCAAGCCCCTACGGAACCTAACAAAGAAAGCTGCTTACCCTTCTCATGCATAAGGCTCTTGCACTCTAAATAGACTTTGTGTTTGCCTTCGGGCACTACTACGCCCCGCAGTACGAAATTTACGGGTATGATTTTAGTCTCCTTGTCATCAATACTCGCTTTCCAGTCGGGGGGATAATACACTTCACTACACACTAAGAGACGAGGACGAGAAGCCCTCACCTCATACACTATTTTATCAAACTCGCGCGAAATACATACAACACCTTCAACAGAGTCTAACTCTGCCTGCGAAGGCAAAAGAGAGAGATTTCTCCAATCTTTCTCTGCTACCAAGGCCACTTTGTGGGCGGGGTACTTTCCGAGGCTGTCCAGGGTCTGGTCTACCCGAGGAAAAACTTTCACGAAGGGCGAAAGCCAGGCTATAGGCGTAGGATTGGCTGAGCGAAAAATGACCACACCGTCTGCAGTTTGCGCTATGCTATCATACCCCGTAGGAGCAGGAGTGCCCGGGCGAGCAGTTACATACCGAATACTCAGCATCTTGAGCACTTCCGGCTGGAGCCGACTGAGATGGGTCTCTATGAGTTGCTGATAACGCTTGATTTTAGCTGGATGATAGCCCCCTGCATTCTCTAAATAAACACCTGGGCGCGCATCTGTGAAGGGATTGGTGTGAAAAGGAAGCACTCGGAAGGGCCTCAGCGTGTCTGCAAGAATAAACTCTTCATAAGGCTCCTTGGGAGGAGGCATTACGATTTCTCGTTCTCGTACATAAATTTCTTTACGAGGAAAATAAGCTGCATTCAAAAGCCAACCATCAAGAAGAGCTATACAAGCAAGCCCTACACCCCCCACAGTGAGATTTATATAACGACGAACAAATAGGAAGAGCACTAAGCTCCCCATGCCCAGCCATAGAAGACTGCGTAGTGTAGACTGACGGGCTATCTGAATACGATCTTCCCGTAAGGCATCCATGAACCACGCAGGCAATCCCTGACGCTGCAGCTCCGCATCTCCAGCTCCTTCAAAAGAGAACCCTATCCAGGGAGCTCCCCATCCTACTACTACTAATATGCCTCCCCCGATAGCTGCAGCATATCCTACCATTTTCAGCTGTGGATTTTCTAGGAAACGTACAATCCCCCGCAGACCCATCCAAGGAAATAAAAAACCCATTACCACGAGCCAGGTAGAAGGAGCTCTGAATTTATTATAGAATGGAAAATAGTCTAATACCCAATCCGTAAGTTTGTAACTATTCGCAGGATCATCATCTATTAGGCTTATCGCTCCCCAGCCTCCCAAAAATATACCAGCAGAAACCACAGCTCTCCATAAGGGATGAGAGAGTCGTCGTCCTCCCCAGTAGGCAAGCCCAGGTAGTACTAATAAAATCAGAGAAGCCCATAAGCTATATCCATAGGCACCAAGGCACAAGAGGATACTTATCCATGTTGCATATATAAGTATCCAATCCATTTTATCCACCTTGTACAACCACCCCAGCAGGGCTAATAGGAACCATACCACTCCTACATAAAAAGAACCAGCCGAAAAGGGAGAGCCACCCCAATAAGTAGGAACTGCTCGAAGTATCTGCAAGGCTTCTACTCCTTGACTTCTCAGAGCAGTATATAAGGCAGAATTTTTCCCTAGTCTTCGTGTCAGGTCCTCCTGAGACGTACCTCCCACAAAATCAGGGATAATGAGCGTCCATACCTCAGCCCGAGCAGCTGAATAGCTCTGGGCATATTCACGATCTAAGCCTGTACGCAAGGAAGGCAGCTTCTCTACCTCTCTTTCCAGCTCGCTCCCCCCTCTGATTGAGTACTTACCATACTCATAATATGGCAGTAAGCTAGAAATCTGAGAAAGCACGCCTAAACCACTAGTGGTAATTAATACAAGCAACTGGACTACATAGCTCTTCCACTGCCGCTCAGACCATGCCCTCAAGAACCAGAAGGCCTCG
>JANXCJ010000185.1 GCA_025060275.1 Bacteroidia bacterium
GGAATCGCATATAATCACTTATGAAGCGTAAGCGTATTCTTCCTACGGGACCATTACGCTGTTTGCTAAGTAGGACCTCAGTAATGCCCTGCGTTGGATTTCCCTCTTCGTCTTGCATGATACCATAGTACTCAGGGCGATAGAGGAAAAGGACTACATCTGCATCTTGTTCAAGGCTACCGCTTTCTCGCAGGTCTGAGAGTTGGGGCCGCCGATCATTTCTTGTCTCTACAGCTCTACTAAGCTGAGAGAGTGCAATTATAGGTATCTCTAACTCTCGGGCTAATGCTTTGAGGGAGCGAGAGATGGAGGCTATTTCCTGTTCTCGGTTAGGAGCTTTTGTATGACCTCCCATAAGCTGAAGGTAATCTATTACTACCAGTTGGATATCTTTTTCTGCTTTGAGACGGCGGCACTTAGCACGTAAGTCATATATTGTTATAGAGGGAGTATCATCTACATAGATTGGCGCTTGACTTAGCCTTTCCAGCTTCTGTGGTAGAGCTAACCACAGTTCGGGAGGAATTTGTCCTGTGCGAAGGGCCTCCGAACTAATTTCCACTTCCAAACTAACAAAACGAGAAACAAGCTGAAAAGCAGACATTTCTAAAGAGAAAATAGCCACAGGATACCCACTCATAGCTGCATTACGGGCTAAGTTGAGAGCGAAGGCTGTTTTTCCCATACTGGGACGAGCTGCTAGAATAATGAGATCAGCTTTTTGCCAACCTGCTGTCATGCGATCCAACTCTAAGAAGCCTGAGGGCACCCCTGTTAAAGGCTGATTTTGCTGACGCAGTTTTTCTAATACATTGAGTGCTTCTTTGAGAAGTTTTTGTACAGGCTGGACGCTTCGCCGAAGATGGTGCTGGGAAAGTTCGTAAAGACGATTCTCTGCTGTATCCAGCAGTTCAAAAGCATCTATATCTTCTTGGAAGGCCTTTTCTGTGATTTCTCCGGCTAGAGAGATGAGCTGACGCAATAAGTACTTTTCAAGAATAATACGAGCATAGTTTTCTGCATTTGCGCTGGAGGCGACTCCCAAGGTGAGCTCTACGAGATAATGGGCTCCTACTTCTTTTAGATCAGCTGAGCGCTTTAGGGCTTCGGTTGTACTGAGGAGGTCTACGGGTTGTCCCTCGTGGAAGAGGCTCTGGATAGCTGCGTATATGCGTTGGTGGCGGGGCTCGTAGAAGGCTTCTGGGGTAAGGATATCTACTACTTTAGCTATGGCATCTTTTTCTATGAGGAGAGCTCCTATGAGGGCTCGCTCTACTTCTAAGGCTTGGGGTACAACTCGTCCCACTATACCTACAGAGGAGGGACTGATTGAGAGCTGTCCTTTCGCTTTGCGGGTAGCCATTCGGTTCAAAAATAAAAAATGCCCTCCCTCTTCATAGAAGGAGGGCTGCAAGCCAGCGAGGGCTTTGATTACTTTTTCTCGCTGCCTTGTTGAGGTTGCGCAGGCTGTTCTCCGCCTGGTTGGGCGGGTTGCTGCTGCTCCGAAGGGGGTGTAGCAGGCTCGGCTGAGGGAGTGGCTGTTTGCTCAGTCTTCTGCTCTGTACTGCTTTGCTCTTGCTGCTGCCCACCGCAGCCTACTAGCAGGTACATACCTGCCGTCAGAAGGGCTACTACTAGCGCTCGCATATGTGTGTGTGTTTGCCCGCAAAGGTAAACAATTTCTCACATTTGCAAGCCACAGCTATCTTAGTATCCCATGTCTTTAGAGGGTTTTCCCCTTCATATGGGACCTCAGCATCCCTCTACCCATGGGGTCATTCATTTTCACTTGGATCTTCAGGGCGAATGGATAACTAGTATCCAAATAGACATTGGATACATGCACCGATGCTTTGAGTATCATGCACAGTTTCTGCCTTTTCCTCAGATTATCCCTTATGTAGACCGCCTAGACTATGTGGCACCCCTTTGTGGGGAACACGCCTATGCTTTAGCGGTTGAAAGAGCCGTAGGTTGGGAAGGACAGCTTCCAAAGCGTATAGAATATCTTAGGGTGCTTGCGGTAGAGCTCAACCGCATAGCTTCACACTTATTAGCAATAGGTACGTATGCCATAGACTTGGGTGCCGTTACAGGCTTCTTCTGGGCTTTCCGGGAGCGGGAGTATATCTTGGAACTCCTAGAAAGTTGGACAGGTGCTCGGCTTTTATACAATTTCATATGGGTAGGGGGTGTAGCTTTTGATCTCCCTTTTGGATTTACCAGCAAGCTAAGAGAGTTTATACCTTACTTGCAAAAAAGTCTTATGGAGATAGAAAAGCTCTTATTGGATAATCGCATCTTCAGGGATCGCACAGCGGGTGTCGGAGTAATTCCCTTAGAGACTGCCTTAGCTTATGGAGCCTCAGGGCCTGTCCTGCGAGCCAGTGGCTTAGCATGGGACCTGAGAAGGACACATCCGTATAGCATATATCCAGAGTTAGAATTTGATATCCCAATAGGAAAGGGAGAAGTAGGCACCTTAGGAGACTGCTGGGACAGAACATATGTACGGTTTAGAGAGATTCAGGAGAGTATAAGAATAGTAGAGCAGTGTCTGGAGAGATTGGAAAAGGACTTTCCTGCTGGCGAGGATTTTGACCCAAGAGGCTTATCCTCAAGAAAGATTCGCCCCACCCAGAGCCTTGTATTGTATGCTGCTGCAGAGGGGGCGAGAGGTGAAATAGGTTTCGTATTGGAGGTAGAGAAGCATAAAGAGATACCTCGGCGCCTAAAAGTGCGCTCGCCATCCTTTGCCCATCTTTCTATGCTCCCCACCCTGGTAGAAGGAGGAATGTGGATAGCCGACT
>JANXCJ010000186.1 GCA_025060275.1 Bacteroidia bacterium
TCTCCTTTTACCTCTGGTTCAGCCCACAAAGTATCCTGTGCCCATCCAAGGCAAATTCCATAAAGCAAGCCTATGAAGACGTACCTCATAAGTCTAAGCCTGATCCTTTTCATCTCCTTTGGTATTTCTGTCAGGGTCTGATTGTATATCTGCTATGTGGGGAATTTTACAGAGAGCTGAGGGGTATATGAATTCTGTGATTTTCCCCTCTATAGGAAGTAGAGCTGCACTTCCCTCGGCTTCCTGCAGATAACCGCGCAGACCCCATATGCTATCAGTAAGAGCATGAGTGACTAATCCTTTCCTTGAGTCGGACCTCTCCTCTGTACAAACTCTTGGTAATCCTAATTGCGCTCCAAGAACCCATACTACCCACATACCTAACCACTTCATACAGCAAAAATACAACTCCTATCCTACCTAAGAACTTAAGGAAAAGTGATTTTTAGAAATCTTCGTATATTTGTTACATGCAGAATTACTGGATTGCCTTAGTAGCGGGAGCCTTTCTATGGGCTCAAAACCTAAGCATACGCTTCATAGACCCTGTCTTCAATCGGATACGCGTAGTAGATAGCATCAAGTACGGGCATAATCTCAGCTTTACCCAAGCGCCTGTAGATCTCTTATTTGATCTCTATGAACCTGAAGGAGATACGATGGCGAAGCGACCCGTGATTATTCTTATTCATGCGGGGAGTTTTCTTCCGGCTTCAATTGCTTCAAGTGCTTTTGGGCGATCTCCTATAGGCACAAGAAAGGATTCAGGTATTGTAGCACTCTGTCGCGAATTTGCCCGCCGAGGGTATGTGGCTATTTCTGCCGATCACAGGGTGGGATGGAATGCACAGGCTACCACGCAAGAAGCACGAGCTCAAAGCATCATCCAGGCTGTATGGCGTGCTATGCAGGATGGGCGCGCACTTGTGCGGTTTCTACGCAAAGATGCAGCTACCACTAACCAGTTCAGAATAGACCCAGACCGAATTGTAATGGGAGGCTCTTCCTCGGGTGCCTATGTAGGGCTCCACGTAGCCTACCTAAACTTACCACAAGAACTTTCCCTACCTAAATTTCAGACTTCTGGGGGACAGCCCTTTGTAGATACCACGGCTGTAGGTATGGATAGAGGCTCCGGACCAGAAGCAGGCCCTAATGCATTTGAGGGAGGGAGTGGAAATCCTGGCTACCCCTCTCATATTCAAGCCGTGCTAAATCTCGGAGGAGCTGTCGGAGATACGGCTTTTATACAAAATGAAGGAATACCCGTGGTCTCTCTCCATGGTGTACAAGACCCCTCTACCCCCTACACAAATGGAGTCGTAGTTACTGCGGTCGGGAATTATCCAATTATAGAAGTATTTGGAAGTCATGATCTTACTGCTAACCTCCTTCAAAAAGGCAATCAGAGTGCTTTATTGCCAGATTATGCAGGGGATGTGCCTTTCCCAGGACTTTATCCTTTTCACGGGGCCGGCTTTGAGCCTTTTGGCTGGTATAGCTCCAGTACCCCTGCAGACATAGCACGCGCGCGACGGTACATAGATACTATACTTTCCTTTGCTTGCCCCCGCCTTTTCAAGATCCTAAACCTTCCCACTATTCTAAGCTCTATAGAGGTACCTACTGAAGAGCAGAGTGATTTTGTTTTGTTTCCCTCTCCTGCACAAGAACCTGTACTTAGCATAAGTCATCCCTTCTTGCATTTCAATCGGCTTGAATTATATACCCCTCTGGGCACGAGAATAGCGGCAGTTGTTATGCCTTCCCCTCGCTCTAGTTATGTGTGGGAGCTCCCCGCTTCTTTACCTAAAGGTATCTATATACTTCATGTTCATACTTCAAAAGGAGTCTTTTGTAAGCGGTGGGTTTATACGGGAAGTTAGCTGACTAATATTAGCTTCTCCCCGAGTATCTAATTTTTTTCGTAAGACTGATTTCATGGAGGAGTACTTAAGGTCTTTAGCGCGAAAGAGTGTAGGATGGAGTACTGGTATATTCCTACCCTCATATGTAGAGGAAATTTACACTTACCTAGACATACCTGTCTACGTAGCTTACGCAATTATAAACTTGATTCTTCTCAACACTTTACTAAAAAGGTTTAGAATAAACACGGAAGAGGTAACTATTGTAAGGTATTCGTGGATATTGAGAAACCTATTTGCTGTAGGTATTTATGGCTTCTATCAATATTACTATGGAGGTGGGGATATCGTCAACTATACCACAGATGCCAAAAGCCTCATGCTTTCTCTCCTCTACAACCCGCTTCAAACCTTAGCTTACCTAACTTACTCCTTAGCTAATCAGGACTTTATGTCTTATTTTGTATTGAACCCAAGTTTTCATTCCTACTGGACGTATGCTAGGCTCAAATTGTCCTACATTTATGATTATAACTCTCAACTAGTTGGTGTTTTTTACTTACCCTTCATGATATTAGCGATAGGATCTATTCCGGCTTCTTTTGTATTATTCTCTACCTTTACGACTATGACCCAGGTTCTATTCTATAAATACTTGTCTTCCATATATCCCAATTCATTTAGAAAAACAATTCTTATATTATTTTTCATGCCTTCTATTCTATCTTGGACTACATTACCATTCAAAGAGGCCTTTTCTTTGAACTTCATAGAGCTTGGATTATATCTCTTATTCCACTATAAGGGTATAATGCTGGCTAGGTATCTACTGGGCATACTCTTGATGTATCTATCCTATTTAGTGAAGCCTTATA
>JANXCJ010000187.1 GCA_025060275.1 Bacteroidia bacterium
CGAGTAGGGCGAGGACAGTATGCTTCTTATGCTATCTTCATGGCTCCCAATGATCTTTCTCCAAATGCTATGGAGAGACTCAGGGCGCTTGCTCAATATCAAGATGGCTTCCGAATCTCTGAAATAGACCTCAAAATGCGTGGCCCAGGAGACTTCTTAGGCACAAAGCAGAGTGGTCTCCCAGAGTTCAAAATTGCAGATATTGTGGAGGATCAGGATATCCTTCGTAAAGCTCGTCAGGCTGCTGAGGAGATAGTAGCTGAAGACCCTTCATTAAGCTCTTATCTTTCTCTCAGAGAATGCCTTAACAAATATGCGATCCGCCATAGCTTAGAACTCTTTACTGCTTGACAGGGGTAGTGCGAAGAGCGTATTGCTTTTTGGGGTATCTTCTGGGCATCTCTCCTCTCTTGTTATGGGGTCAAAGGGAAATTCGCTTACCTTTCTCCGCTACGCTTTTTACCGTAGATGGGCTCTATAACTTGTATCTGTGGTCTCAGGAGGAACGGGCTCTTTATAAATTCTGGGCACCTGCCTATGACTCTCTAACGCGGATCGGGGGTGCGCCCGGAGGAGAAGGATTTCTAAGCATAACGAGTATAGCACCTGTGGGAAACCAGCAGCTTTATGTATTAGACGCAGCTGGGCAGGTAGTAACTCTTTTAGGTACGAATCTCCAGCCTCTGCAAAAGCTCAGCTATGACCAGCTGCCCCCTGAGGTCCGAAGCAACTTTCCCATACTGATGGCAGTAGGGCAAGCAGGGGAATTATATTTGCTTCTGCGAGAGACTCAGGAGGTAGTAAAAATAGATTTTTTTGGGCGAGTACTCCTACGCTTTGGGGGCAGGCTCTTCGGTGCTGGACGCTTAGTAGCTCCCTCCATAATCCACGCTGATGGAGGGAGGCTTTTTGTAACCGATACCATCCTTCGTCAAATCATAGAATACGATGAGTGGGGAAACTTTTTAGAAGCTACTCCTTTTCCTTCTTCAGCTCATACGGGTGTGGGTTTCACACTAGGAAAATTTTTCTGGAGAGATAGCGTAGGGTGGTGGTATCCCTCCCAGGGAAATTCTCACACTATTACTTTTCCGGCCTATCCCCAGCAGGTGGTGGTGCGAGGAAATCGCCTGTATTGGATGGCAAGAGATCGGTTAGGGTGGTATCCTTTACCCTAAGGCGTAAAAGGTAGGGCTCAAATATGCTCCCTACATATATATACCCCCCTATGGGAGTAGCCATGCTGGCTGTACTATAGCCCCGACGTGTGGTGTATATATTTCGGATTTGTATTTGGTCACTTGATGCAATTTTTACTTCAATTATGGACCACTGTCCTTTGCGGCTGCCAAAAGCTAAGCTCCTTGCCCATCTTCCTAAGTGCCGATGACATACTACCCAAAAAAGTGAGTCGCTGAGGGGAGTGATATTGTCAGGATAGCCTGGGAGCCTAATGCGCCGAATATGCCGCAATCTTTTAGGAGTTTCTCCTATCTCTTGATATACCCATATTGCTTTCCGGAAAGCCACGGAGATGAAAAGGCGCTGCTGAGAGGAGCTGTAAGCTAGGCCACTTGCGTAAGGTATCTTGTCCGCTACTTTATAGCAGGTATCTGCCTCGCAGAATAAGACATTGCTGCGAACTCGCCGAATGAAAAACCCTAATACAAGATGCCACCGTCGAGAGTGGCTTCTATCATTGATTACATAAAACGCCTCTGTTCCTATTGGGTAGACACCTTGTAAGGATACAAATTGATTACTCCGCCATACTTTTGGCTCTATGAGAGTTTGCCCATTCCATGTATATCTCCATACTTCAGAAGCTCTCTCTCTGGTACCATTTAGAAACCACAAATGAGGTCTCTGATAGGCTAAACCAAAAGGATACCAAGGAATAGAAGGAGGTGTAACCTCCATGATGAAAGGCATATCGGCATTAGCCTTGAAGCGAAAAAGGTGCCCCTTTACGCTTGTATCCTCTATAGCAACTCGCCTATCATAAGAGAAGACCCATATATACTCTCCATCTTGTGCTAAGCTTTCGCACCCTGGGAGAGCTAAGCTGCTATCCCATACTTGCGCCCTCAGGGAAAGTAAGCCTTTGAAGCTTGCCAGTAAGATTCTAACTCCTCGGGAGAACATTCTTGAAGGGTTTTAGAGGAAGCTTTAAGTTGGGCTTCTATCCAGGAGAAGCGCTGACGGAATTTCATATTTGTCTGCCTAAGAGCTTGTTCTGGGCTAATCCCTAAGTGACGAGACAGATTTACTAATACAAAGAGCACGTCTCCTAATTCGGCAGCCATTTGGGTAGGATTGCCTGAATTAATAGCTGCTTGCAGTTCAGCAATCTCTTCTACAAGCTTAGGCCACAGCGCCTGGGGGTTAGCCCAATCAAAGCCCAAGGCAGCAGCTTTTTCTTGGAGCCTATACGCTTGAAGAAGAGAGGGCAGACGCTCTGGCACGCTAATAAAAGGGCCATTTTTTTCTTTTTGTTTGATAGCCTCCCATCTTGCAAGTACCGCCTTTGCATCTTTTGCCTGCGTTTCTCCATAGACATGGGGGTGACGAGCAATTAGCTTATGAATAAGTCTGTCTACTACTTGCTCTATGTCAGTTAGCTGCTTTTCTTTAGCTATCTGTGCATAGAAGAGTACATGTAGTAGTACATCTCCAAGTTCTTCT
>JANXCJ010000188.1 GCA_025060275.1 Bacteroidia bacterium
CCAGATAGTAGAGCTGCTGAGACGATCCCCAGCTGATAAAGTAGAGCTATAGGCCATCGCCGAAGTCCTTTGTAATGCTTTTGTACAAAGAGAAGCGAGGCTTTGTAGAAGGTGAGAACATAGTTGAGTGAGCGGGTGCGTGTGCTCTCTCCTTTGAAGTGAATGATCTGCGTAGTGGGAAGGTAATAATTTACATAGCCTGCCTGTAAAATGCGATAGCATAGGTCTATGTCCTCTGCATACATAAAGAAGCGTTCATCCAGCAGACCCACTTGGTTTAGGACCTTTCGGGGTATGCACATAAAAGCACCGAGCAGCACAGGCACAGCTGCTATTTCATTTTCAGGTAGGTAAGCTAAATGATAGCGAGCAAATAGCTTGCTCTTCGGAAAAAGTTTGTAGAGTCCGCTTAACTTGCAGAAGATATTCCACGCAGAGGGTAAATCTCTTCGTGAGTCCAGTGAAAATTTGCCTTGCCCGTCTATTATTTTTACCCCTACTGCGCCTGCTTCAGGGTGAGCCTCCATGAAACCAAGTACCTTGCGAAAGGTATCTTCCTGTACGATTGTGTCAGGGTTCAAAAGGAGGATATAGCGCCCTTGTGCAAGGCGAATAGCTTGATTGTTAGCTCGCGCAAAACCTAAGTTCACTTCATTTGCAATTACTTTTACCCAGGGAAACTCTTCTCTTACCATTTCCACACTGCCGTCAATTGAGGCATTGTCTACTACCCATACTTCTGTTGGTATCCCCTCTATTGCGCGAGCTACGGACTGAAGGCACTGCCTCAGGAAGTACTTGACATTGTAGCTGACTATGATGACTGATAATTGTGTCATAAAGAGATAGGTTGTCTTTCTCTGATTGAACGGGAGAGAGTAAGCGGGTCTATATACTCTAGCTCGCTTCCCACAGGTATTCCACTGACGAAGCGAGTAACCTTTCCAGGCCAATCTGCTAGCTGGCGAGCGATATAATAAGCTGTAGTTTCTGCTTCGGGGCTCGTACCTAAGGCTATAAGGACCTCCTCATATGATCTAGTTCGTAGGCGCTGCCAGAGCTCTCGTAGGCGCAGGTCCTTTTCTTGCACACCTGCCAGCGGGTCCAATACGCCTCCTAAGACATGATAATGCCCCTGAAATGCCTGACTTTTTTCAATTGCAAGAACATCCACAGGGTCTTTCACTATGCAGAGAATAGGTACATCACGAGCAGGATTGGCGCATATTGTGCATAGGGCTTGCGGTTTCTCTGCCCAAAAGCCGCACTGAGGGCAGGGATAGATAGAAAGCTCTACCTCCTGGAGAGTCTTGAGAATTTCTTTCAGCCATTCGGGGCGTTTCAGAAGAGCTTGTACGATGCGTAATGCACTTCTCGGCCCAATGCCCGGCAGCTTCTCTAATGCATGCTGTAAGGTATTCAAGATAGGGGGAAGTACCGACTGCATGCTTTGGGGCAAAGCTAAATGAAAAAAATCTATGTTCTACTGATACTATCTAAAAGTTTGGAATTTAGATAAGGTGTAAAAGGTGTCTATAGTATGGGTGCAGACCTGTAGAAATAAAGCAGAGGCTCTATACCAGAGCGTCTTAGGCGATATATGTCCTTACTAGTTCGGTCCAATGCTTTATCAGAAACTTTGCTTCTTCTTCGGTGGGAGCTTCGGCAATTAGCCGCAGAACAGGCTCCGTACCTGAGAGACGGATATGAATCCAACTTTCCTGCCATCTCAGCTTAAGTCCATCTAATAATGAGACTTCTGCTTCGCCTGCCTTGTCTATCAATCTCTGCCATAGGGTAGAAGGGGGTGTGCTTTCCAGAAGGAGGCGGCTCTTGATGAGAGTGTAAAAGGGATACTGTTCTCGTAGTGCTATCGCATCGCCCCCTTGCTTAGCAAGGTGGCTCAAAAATAGGGCGATAGCTACCAATGCATCCCTTCCATAATGAAGAGCCGGCCATATTACTCCACCGTTTCCTTCACCTCCTATAACTGCTTCTACTTCTTTCATCTTTTTGACGACGAAGTATTCGCCTACTTTGCTCTCGTAAAAGGGTACGCCGTATTTCTGGGTTACCCACTGTACGGCAGAAGTGGTGGAGAGGTTCGTAACTACGGGTCCTCGTTGCTGGGAGAGTATATAATCGCTTACAGCTACCAGTGTATACTCTTCTCCGAAGGGAGCTCCATTGGGGAGAAAGAAAGCTACTCTATCTACATCTGGGTCTACTGCGATACCCAAGTGGGCGCCTTTTTTACGCACCATTTGGCTTAGCTCTGTAAGGTTTTCTGGCAGAGGCTCAGGGGCATGGCTGAATTTTCCATCGGGCTCACCATTGATAAGAATTATGTCCTCCACCCCCATTCCCTCAAGGAGAGCCGGCACGAAAACGCTGCCACTGCTATTTATTCCGTCTATTACGACTCTGAATTTAGCCCGCTGGACAGCTTCCGTATCTATCCAGGGATGAGAAAGGATTTTCTGAATGTGATAAGTGAGCGTACCTTCGGTAGACTCATATTTGCCTGGCTTGTCAGTGGCTGGGAATGAGAGAATACCCATAAAAACTCTTATTTCTTCTATCTCGTCAGGGGAAAGGAATTCTCCTTTTTCATTTAGAAACTTGAGGGCATTCCAGCCGGCAGGGTTATGAGAAGCCGTCAGTATGAGGCCCCCTT
>JANXCJ010000189.1 GCA_025060275.1 Bacteroidia bacterium
CAGGACCTTCTTTATGAAACATGGGTCTCCTACGCCGACCTCGTACTGGGTACGACTATAGAAATACCTACCCTAACCGGTGAAAAACAGTCCATACGCATAGAACCTGGAACGCCCTCAGGAGAAATTTTTCGCATAAATGGCAAAGGCATACCGCGTTATGGTAGTCGTAAAAAAGGTGATCTACTCGTCCAAGTTCACGTATGGGTTCCTCGCAAAATAGACCGAAATGAGCGCCAGTTACTAGAGGAGATGCGTAAGTATAAGGCATTCATACCTGCTACCAAGCGCCCTGAAAAAGGCTTTCTACATCGCCTCCGAAAGCTCTTCACAGATAAATCTAATAGGGAAGAATAAATTTTTTTATTTTCGGTTCGTGAAGCAGGTAGCATGGTTAGGGGTGGTAGGCTTTCTACTTAGCTGCTCTCGAGAAATCCCTCTCCCTCAATATGAAGAGGGGCAAGTTCTTTTCCCTGTAGAGGAAGGACGAAACTGGGTCTATGAAGTCAGAGAAACTACCTACACTACTCTTGGAAGCGTGCCTAATCGTTATTTCCTCAGGGTGCGTATAGACACTCCTACAATAGATGCTTATCGTCGGAATTGCTTCTACGTAGTGTGGGACACTACTTCCTCGCTAGAACAAGCAAAATGGGGTTTCCTCCGAGTAGGACTCATCTACCAAGATAGTATACAGACGGAGTTATGGGAAGATAATCGGAGATACTTGCTCCTTCGCTTTCCGCTTTCTCCTGTAATACGCTGGAACCGAAACGAATACACGGATTTGCCCCCAGAAATATGTCGCTATCACACGCTAGACACAGTCTATTCTTTAGAGGCCAACTCGTTCAGCCATAGCGTTATTGTCTTAAGGCGACTAGATACCCTAGGACTACTCCGAAAAGCTCTACATTATGAAGTATATACACGAGGATTAGGGTTGATACATCGGTATGAACGCTTAGACGCTTACAATCTTAGCCCTAATGGTGTGCTTACTCGGAGCACTGATAGTTATCATAGGGAGCTGCGCCTGTACTATCCTTAGAGGACAGGATACAGTAGGTTTGTATTTCTCAAGCAAGGGATTTAGCTTTGCTGAGTATTACAGGAAAGCTGTTCTTGCCACAGAAGGAGGAGAACTCTCAGGGAAAGCCGCTTTTCTCCTTGGCTTAGCCGATAGTTTAGCAAACTACCTGAGTCAGAGAGGGTACATAGCCATTAATTTGCATCGCCACCCCGAGCTGGCTAAGGTTCTCGACCTTTCTGCTAAACTACCCCAGGGATGGCATGGCGTATTATATTTTTCCTCTCTTCACTTAGGAGCTACACCCCATAAAGCTGTATATGCAGAAAGCAACCGCCTCAAGACAGAGACCTACTACGAGCTATATCTGGAGTTAGGAGCTACCTTCCATCGGAAAGCAAAAAGTGACTCTATTAAGCAGCATCATGCCCTTACCACTCCTAATTGGCAGAAAGACCTATTGAAAAAAATAATCCAGATAATAGAACAGTAAAAACCTCACTTCACACTGCTACAGGTGCCGGAATAGGGGGATGAGACTGATAATTTACAAGTTGTACATCTTCTGGCACAAATTCATCTATTGATCTTTTGCTGGGATTGAGCTGGAGGGAGGGCAAAGGGTATGGTATCCGACTAAGCTGCACACGTGCCTGCTCTTCATGATTCAAATACAAATGTACATCCCCAAGAGCAAATATCAAACGATAAGGCACATATCCTACACACTGGGCCACCATGTGTAAGAGAAGCGCATACGAAGCCACATTAAAGGGAAAGCCCAAGAAAATATCTGCACTCCGTTGATATACCTGCAAAGAAAGGTACCGCGTAGCAGGCTCTGCATAAAACTGAAAAAGAACGTGACAGGGGGGCAGCTTCATCTCTGCTATCTGTGCTACATTCCACGCCGAAACTAAAAGTCTACGGCTATAGGGATTCTGCCGAAGCGTACTAATCACAGCACCTAATTGGTCATATACCTCCCCCTTATATCCAGGCCATCTCCGCCACTGATAACCATAAATAGGTCCCAAATCCCCATTCTCATCCGCCCATTCATCCCAAATCGTCACTCCATGTGCATGAAGATAGTCTAAGTTCGTATCTCCACGTAAAAACCAGAAAAGTTCGTATAGAATAGACCTAAAATGCACCCTTTTCGTAGTAAGTAGGGGAAACCCCTCTGTAAGGTCTACCTCCACCTGAACTCCAAACACACCCCTGACGCCTACCCCCGTCCTATCCATCCGAATAGGGGCTTCCAACAGCCTGCTCAGCAGAGAGAGGTACCTCTCTTCATAGCCCTGCATGGGACATAGATAAAACAAATTTCATTCCTGTTTTACGCATTTTCTCCACGGCTTCATAAAGAGAAGAGGGCCTCTTCCTATCCCTTTTAGAGGCATATTCTCTACTTATAAGCTAATCACAGCGCCCATAAGCAAAATAGGTCGCTTCAATCCTTCTCTTTGTGAGACCGAGAAATA
>JANXCJ010000018.1 GCA_025060275.1 Bacteroidia bacterium
GGATTACTTACTATGGATGCCCTTCTTCTCCCGCACGAAAAAACCTTGGATAGCCGGTTAGAAGCAATCTGTCAAACTTATAGGCACTTGCTTTTACAAACAACACCTATTCATGTGTTAGCTTCTGCGGCTTGGGAAGCGATATTTCCTCTTCTACAGAACTACCTGAGCTGTCCTCGTTTTTCTGTGGGTGGTGTAGATGGCGTAATGCATCGCTGGACCCCTATACATCATTTGAAACATCAGGAATTTATCTGTGAGAAAATAGGTAGAGGACCTTTCTTCATAGCAGACGGCCATCATCGCTGGAAAGCCGCTCTAGATGTGGGAGCTATTCATTTGTTAGTATACGTAACACCCCTCCAAGATGGTAGCTTACACATTGTACCAACTCATCGTCTGGTAGAGGGGAAAGTACCTTTTCTGGAGGCTTTACAGAAATACTTTGAATTTCGCTCCAGTACGGCTCGGGTGCCCTTATGGAGGGAAATTCAAGGTTTGAGATATGCAATCGGTATCGTGGAGCCTGGGGGTAAAGCCTGGACTGCCCGTCTGCGTCCCTCCTATTGGAGCTACCTTCAGGAGCGTCCTATGATAAGTTGGCTGCATGAGTGGGTATTTGATTCGGCAGAAAAAGTGGAGTTTTCGCGTGATCCCATACGAATGATAGAGGCTGCTACGAGAGGAGAAGGCTGGGCTTTCTTGTTACCTCCTCTGCGGATAGAGGAGGTACACCAGGCTGCTTTACAAGGGCAGAAGTTACCCCCTAAGAGCACTTATTTTTTTCCTAAAGTGCTAAGTGGTATGTGCTTCTACTATGAAGGTGATACTCGCATCGGCTTCGCCGCGCCGTAAGGCACTTCTTTCACTCTTAGGATGGAAGGTAGAGGTACGCCCCACTCAAGTTTCCGAAGAGGGCTTTTTAGATTTGCCTCCCAGAGAGAGGGCGATGAGCTTAGCCGCTAGAAAAATTTCAGCCCTAATACCTGTCCTGAATAGAGATGAAGTAGGGATTGCCGCTGATACTCTAGTATATCATGCCGGTCAAGTTTTAGGCAAACCTGCTAACCAGGAGGAAGCTCGTGCATTGCTGAGGAGGCTCTCTGGTGAATGGCATCAAGTCTACACTGGTTTAGCAGTGGCTACCTGGGAGCGCCTGTGGTTATTTGTAGAAGAAACTGCCGTACGATTCCATCGCCTCTCTGAAGAGCTTATAGAGATTTATTTAGCCTCAGGTTCTTATGTAGATAAAGCAGGGGGATATGGTGCCCAGGACTTTATTGGCTTAGTAGGTATAGCAGAGATTCGGGGAGACTTCTATAATGTGATGGGATTGCCTGTACAGAGGCTTCTCCAGTTCTGGTATCAAACTTTTGGTCGGTATTATCCGTAATACCTGGCAATTAACTACCTTCGTTTAGCTGTGCGATATCTTACAAGGCTCCACTGGCCTTTAGTTTCTTTCCTTTTAGCCCAAAGTTCCCATGAGATAGATTCATTGCAGCGAATTGTATCTTCTTCCAAGGTTCAAGATAGTGTGCGTCTTGTAGCATACATTAGTTTAGCTAAAATCTACCTTGACATCAATGAGAGGCAAGCTTGGGAGTATGCAAGGAAAGCCTTTCCTCTGGCAATTCGGATAAAAGATAAACGCAGGCAAGCATTAAGTCTGTATTATCAAGCCTCGGCTCTCTATTATTTACGGTCTTATGATCAGGCTACTCGGCTGCTAATGGAGGCGGAGAGCCTTATGAAGCATATTCCTCCTGATACGGGATTACGGGTACAAGTGCTCAATCTCAAAGGGTCCTTGGTAGAAAATTTAGACAATCCTCTGGAAGCCAAGGCGCTTTATGAAGAGGCCCTCTCTCTGGCCCAGCAGGCTAGTCAGCCACGCTTTGTTATTCTTACTCTCATAAACTTAGCGGAACTCTATAAAAAACTTCAATTGTACGAGCTTGCGGAAGAAAATATTCAGAGAGCCCTTAGCCTCGCAAAGCAGGCTAAAGAGGAAGAGTACCAGCGAAATGCGCTCAAGACCCTTTTCAATTTGCGCATAAAACAAGGACAAATAGAAGAGGCATTAGCCATCCAGAAGCAGATATTAGACATAGCGAGGCAGGTAGGCATCAAGAGCTGGATAAAAGATGCGTATGGATTTGCTATTACCCAGGTTGCACTATTAGGGCTTCGCTCGCAAGTAGATAGTCTTCTTGATCAAGCTCGCTTGGAGTTAGGCAAAGACTCTTTGCTCTGGGCGGAGCTGCTGAGCTGGGTAGCTACTGAAGGATTTTATGCTACGGGTGCCTTCGCCCAGGCAAAGGACATGTATCAAGCTGCCCTCACTATTGCAGAGGCAAAAGGCTCTCTTGAATTAGCTGTGAGCGTCCTTCTCAATCTTGCAAATATTTACACTCGTCAAGCTCTTTTCCCACAAGCCATGGAGCATCTCCTGAGAGCCCGAAGGATATGTGAGGAGAGAAAGGATACTACTCGCCTTCCCATGGTGATGACTGCCATAGGGGAGGTTTACTTTGAGCAGGGGGAGTGGAATAAGGCACTAGAAGCATTCAATGAAGCTGCTTATTATGCTAATTTGGCTACGGATCCGGCTCTGCCCTACAAGATTGCGGCTAACTTAGCAGCGGCCTACACTCGGATAGGTAACTATGAAGCCGCCCGCAATCTTTTTGGTGAATCCAAACTCTTGGCAGAAGAAAGTGAAGATTGGAGAGCTGCAGCCACAGCCTGCATCAACTTGGCTCGGCTAGACTTAGAAAGAGGGCTTCTAGACTCCGCTCTACAATCCTTGAAATTAGCCCAGAGATATGCTGAGAAAGCGAGGGACCCTTATGCTATTGCAAATGTTCATATATTGCGAGGTGAGATTGCTATAAAAAGAAACTTGCGAAAAGAAGCGATTGCTGCCTATCAACAAGCTCGTCTTCTCTTAGAGCCTATAGAGGCTTACACTGCATTGGCAGCTGTGTATGAAAAGCTAATACGCCTGTATGGAGAAGAAAAAATGTATGATAGGGCTTACGCGCTATTTTTCCCCCTCCTAAGGGCTATCTCACGCGTATCTGATGAAGAAAGTGTGCGCAAGCTTACACGGATGGAATTAGACTATCTCCACCAAAAGGAAAAGGACGAACAGCAGCGCCGCCTTGAAGCGGAGAAACTCAGGGTAGAGAAAGCTCGTCAGATCACCTGGGTGATTATTATCAGTGCCACTCTTCTCATTTTTGCAGCAGGGATAATACTACTTGTACTTTATAGAGCAAATCAACGTGAAAAAGAAGCTAATGCTGAGCTTGCCCGCCGTAATCAGCTTATTGAAGAACAGAAAAGCCTATTAGAAGAGAAAAATGAAGCATTAGAACGAGCTAATCGCGATATTGAAGAAAGTATCCAATATGCTCGCCGTATCCAGTTGGCTATTTTGCCTGACCTTACCTCTTTCTACGAACGCTTCCCTGAGTCCTTTGTATTGTATCTCCCTCGGGATGTAGTGAGTGGGGATTTTTATTATTTCTATCCCTTGAATTCTTGCCAAAGTTTATTAGCTGTGGCTGATTGCACAGGGCATGGGGTGCCAGGTGCTTTTATGAGTCTTATCGGCTCCACTCTCCTAAATCGTATAGCACAGGAAGAGGGACCCAAAGAGCCGGCTTTTATTCTCCAGCGCTTAGATGAGGAGCTGCGTACGACACTACACCATACTGCTTCTACTCAGGAGAAGATCAAGGATGGCATGGATATTGCTCTCTGCCTATTGGATACTCAAAAGAGAGAGCTTTATTTTGCTGGGGCTCGCCGCCCCCTTTTCCTCTTCACTCCCGAAGGAGAATTTGTAGAGCTTAAGGGCTCGCGACGCAGTATAGGGGGGGATATTGTGCAGCAGGAGCTTGCTTTTGAAGGGCATGTTATAAGTTTGCGTCCTGGCATCAGTTTCTATCTTTTTTCTGATGGGATAGTGGATCAATTTGGCTGGGAACGCGAGCCAGGCAAAGAACCCCGTAGAGCTAAATTCATGCCCAAGCGTCTTCGTCAGCTTCTTCAGAACAGTTACACTTTACCAGCCGCGGCTCAGAAAGAGAAAATAGAGAACACTCTAACTGAATGGAGAGGTAATATTGAACAGATAGATGACATATGCATTATCGGCGTGCGCTATATGGAATAATCTGGGGGGGGATATTAGCTGCGCAGGTTAAGTACAGTAATGAATTCTTGAAAATTGGGGTAGGAGCGCGAGCAGCAGGCTTAGGAAACGCACAGGTGGCAGCTGTATCAGACGCTACAGCAGGCTACTGGAATCCTGGG
Source organism: Bacteroidia bacterium (assembly GCA_025060275.1). Classification (GTDB taxonomy): domain Bacteria; phylum Bacteroidota; class Bacteroidia; order SpSt-205; family SpSt-205; genus SpSt-205. The sequence continues at coordinate 4,327 of JANXCJ010000018.1, forward strand.
GCTCTCCCTGTCGTACCCCCTTATCCCCAGCTTATCCTTATGCATAGTGAGTATTTTGCTAGTGTAGCTAAGTATGACTACGGTACGCTGGCTTTTCCTCTCCAAGAAACCCGCCGAGTTAGTATAAGCTTTATACGTCTGGGAATAGATGATATACCCAATACCTTGCGCTTCTATGATGGGAATAGCTATGACTTTTCTCGTATAACTAAGTTTTCTGTAGCTGATATGGCGCTTTACCTTTCTTATGCACAGCCCCTAAGAGACACTACCTTGAGCATAGGCGGCTCTTTCAAGGTGATTCATAGGCTCTTAGGTCCTTTTGCTACCGCTTGGGGATTTGGGATGGACCTAGGCCTTCTATATCGTAAGGGTCCTTGGAGAGCAGGAGTAGCTCTCTATGATGCTACTTCCACCTTCAACGCATGGACATTCAATACTGAGACATTTGAGGAAGCGTTTATTTTGACAGGAAATGCAATACCACAAAACTCTGTGGAGTGGACACGTCCAAGTCTACGACTGGGGGGGTCAGTACATATTTGGCAAAGTAGGCGAGTCTCTATAATGCCTGCGTTGGACTGGGTAATCTTCACGGATGGTATGAGAAATACTCTACTAAAAAGTCGTCCTTTTAGTGCTGACCTCAGTGTGGGGATAGAGCTACGTTACCGAGACTGGGTAGCCCTAAGAGGTGGAATGACTAACTTTCAGCAGGCTCGTCAATGGAATGGGCGAAGGTATCTCACTTTTTACCCTACTGCCGGCATAGGTTTCCGAATATGGCACTTTGGGGTGGATTATGCCTTAGCTAACTTTACTGGATTCTCGCAAGGGCTCTATTCGCATCTTGTGTCCCTTCGGCTTGACTTTCACCCCACCCTTACTAAGGGTATTTTTTCTAGGGGCGGCTAATGCGTAATACTAATGGAGGGAGATAAAGCTGCTGGCAGCCATAACGGAAAGAAATTATAGCTTGTACTGTATAAGTGCCCGGCTCTCCATAGATGTGGCTAACCTCCTTGCCTGTGGCGGTAGCCCCATCTCCAAAATCCCAGAGAACTTTTTCTTCTGCATAATGAGGAGGGATTTTCATCCAGAAGCGAATAGGACGCCCTGCCTTTTCCTTTAGGGAAGGTGCATCAGTCTGTACTTCCACGGGGATAGAGTCGCAATTCACACTTTTTAGCCAAATTAGCCATGCATCTGTCTGGGCAGGTGGTTCCTTGAAGCGATTTTCCTTAGCTGAGATTATAAGTAGAGTCTTAGGCAGGCTTATGAGGGCCACTCCATACTCATCATAAGGACCACCAAAGCTTCTCTCCCAGAGTAGCTTTCCATCTGGGGTGAGGGCAGCTAACCATACATCTTCTCCTCCTCTTAGCTCTTGGGAAGTAAGCTCATGGCTGTACTGCTTGCCTGTGACGTATAGTAATCCATCCTGCCCGACTGTCAGGGATAGCGGGGTACCTTTAGGGCCCTCTTCGGGCCAGAGCTTTTCCCATATAACCCTTCCGCTATAATCCAGAACCGCTATGCCCCAGCGGGTATTATACCGTCCTCCTACGAAAATTCTGCCGTTACCGGTGGGATATAAGGCACTTAGCTGTGAAGGGAAACCATGGAACTGAAAGACAGTACGCCAGTAAATCTGTCCTAAGTAGTCTACCGCTCCTACAAAAGGGTAGTACCCCTGTTCCCCGATACAGGCATAATATGGGGTAGTAGCCACAGGACGAATCCGTCGGATAAGACTAGGTCCTTTACCCCATAGCTGCTTGTGGAGGATCTCCCCTGTGCGTGCTTGAAGGATGTAGATTGCTGCTTGCATGCCTATCTGGGGGTCTTCCCATGTGAATCCTCCCACCATGAGAGTCCTATAAGGAGTAAGGCAAAGGGTCAGCGCCATGTCAATGTAACTGCTTCCCCACTTTACTTGCCAGAGGAGTCGTCCTGTATGCTTATTTATGACCCCTACCCAGAAATCAGCTCGCCTTTCAAGCGGCATCTCCTCGGGATGACTAAGAGCAGAGCCTGTGATTCCACAAAAATATATTAGAGAGTCCCCTACGACTATATCTTCTATTTTATCAGGTCCTATTCCACCAGGTGTAAGGGTCCATTGTAGCTCTCCTTTAGAATCTAGGCACACTATCCATCCGTCAGGGAGCGTAGGACTTTCCTCAGTGTATTGATAGCCTCCTATGTATATGCGGCCTTCTGAGTCATTTGTTGCGCAGGTTGGAACTTGATGGGCGCTTCCTCCTATGAATTGGTGGGAATCTTTGTGAAGGAAGTAGCTTTGTGCCCATGCGAGGCATGCGAGAGTGTATATGCAATAGCCTATTTGCCGCACCCTGCAAATCTACAATAGCTTTGTAGGGAGATGGGCAAAGTGGTAATGGCTATTATGGCGCATCCAGATGATGCAGAGCTAAGTTGTAGTGGAACACTCCTGCGATGGAAAGCAGAAGGGGCACACATAGTGATAGTAGACCTAACTGCAGGGCAGTTAGGTAGCCGAGGTAAAGCAAGTTTGCGCTATGAAGAATCATGCAGAGCCGCCCGCGCAATGGGTCTCTTGGCTAGGGTCAATATGGGATGGGAAGATGGCTTCTTTAGTGATGATCCTACCCGCCTTCATGCCCTTATAGATGTAATCCGACAATATCAGCCTAATATTATTATAACAAATGCTCTCTCAGATCGCCATCCTGATCATGCACGAGCGGCGCACTTGGTGGAGAGAGCGGCATTTCTGAGCGGGCTGCGCCAAATTACTTCTCATTACCCTTCTTATCGTCCTCTACATGTGCTATTTTCTATTCAAGACCGTTGGCAGACCCCCTCTCTGGTAGTAGACATTACACCTTTTTGGGAGGAAAAACTCCGAATTATACAGCTTTACAAAAGCCAGTTTTTTTATCATCCCACAGATGAGGACCCTCCTACCTATCTCACCCGTGCTACTTTTTTTCCTCATTTAGAAGCTCGTGCCAGAGAAATGGGGCACTTTATTGGTGTTCCTTATGGAGAGGGGTTTGTAGTGCGTTCTCCCTTGGCTGCTCCACCTTTGGCATGGATGACGAGGCCTCTTGAATGTTACTAGTATGTCTGTCTCAGTGTTCTGAGAGAAAGTTGAAATTTTTCATAAGAATATAAGATTAATGTGCGTCTTATAGACATATTAATTCCTAACTTCGGAGTTATTTTGAGTGATATCTGAATTTTACTTGGAGTTTAATATACCTTAACTTGTGGCATTTACCTTTGCCTTGTGCTCTGGCGAGGCTTGCTACTGGTAGCCCTCTTATGGGCACAGGAAGAGAGGGAGCTATTTTCTCCTCCTATCAAACGGGAGCCTAAGGAGACTACGATTTATCCTAAGCGATTGTATCGCTTGATCGTTTTAGATGGTCAAACTCAGGAAGCACTCCCGGCGGCTTATATTCTAAATCTGTCTGATAGTGTAGGCTACATTACAGATAGTATGGGGGTAGCTGAGGTGGAGATCCAATTCAAAACAGATACAGTCTGGTTAGAAGTGCGTTACATAGGGTATGAGTCTAAGCGTGTAGCTCTTACAATCAAGGCAGGTCCCCAGCAACGGTTTCTGCTCCTTCCAGAGGGAGTCCAACAGGCTGAAGTCGTAATTATAAGCCTTCGAAGCTACAGAACCGAAGTGTCCTTACTGGCTGCCCTAAGAGAGACTCCACAAATAGCGAGTGGGATGTCAGGACAGATCATAGAAAAAACTCCTGATAGAACCCTGGCACATGTGCTCTCAAGGGTATCGGGTGTATCAGTTTATGATGGTAAATATATCAATATTCGGGGCATGGGGCAGCGCTATAATACTATTCTTATTAATCACTTACCGGCCCCACAGACAGAGCCTGATAGCCGAGGGTTTGACCTGAGACTTATACCGGCAAGCCTTTTGGATCAAGTAATAATCTATAAAAGTGCTACGGCGGACCAAACTGGAGATTTTGGTGGGGGTATCGTGAGCATCCTCACCCGTAAGAGTGAGGATCGGGCTTATGGAAACTTGAATTGGGAATTTGGATATCTGCATGGCACTACAGGACGGGAGGGCTTAGAAGGTACGCTACCTTTAGCCAAGGGCTGGATTGGAGGAGTGCAGGGAATGGGACTGCCCAGAGATTTTCCTGAAGACCTTAATACACTCTCTCTTGGTCAGGCAACGGAATGGAGCTCTCGCATACCTCCTAATTTTTCCCTCAGTCGGTTGAGTTATGTACCTGCAAATGCTCAGATGAATTTTCATGTGGGGGTTCCCTTAGGCTCGCACTTCTGGACGAGCTGGGCAGGCTCATATGGGCTAAGCTTTCAGACTCTGCAGGTGGAGCGATATCGTTATGAAATGCTTGTTCCGCAGGCTGGAGCTAATCCTCGCCTATTTGCTTACAATGATTGGCAGACTACTCGTAGAGTCCGCTGGCTAGGCTTCCAAAACTGGCTTTATGCTCCTAATTCCAAACACTCCCTGGAATTAAATGTGCTTTACTCTCAACTGGCGGATGATGAGACAATCTTGAGAGAGGGCTATTCGTACTATCAGAGGGGAGATGCGCGTTTTCGTAACTATAGTTGGCAGTATCTTCTACGAAGACTGGGGATGGGGCAGTTGGGAGGTGTGCATTTTATTTCCCCTCACATAAGTCTACGGTGGGATATAGGAGGAACCCTCACTCAACGAGATGAACCCGACTTTCGGCGAATCCGCACCGTGCAAGTGCCGGGTGACTCAGTCTATCGTATTATTCTTCCGTCGGGTCCCACTACTTTTGATGCGGCGCGTTTTTACAGCGAATTACGGCAATACAGCCTCGCTCAGAGTCTAATTCTTGATATAACAATCTCGTCCTGGAAAGTACGGACCGGCTTTCAGTCTGAATATAGGGCTCGTCGTTTCTGGGCTCGCTGGTTTTCTTATACCTTTCCGCCGACGGGAAATCCTTCCTTTTTAGAGCAGTGGAGCATGCTGCCTCCACATGAGGCGTTCTCGGCTGAATACCTTTCTGTTCTAAGACTTAGGGAGGGAACTAATCCCACGGATCGCTACGAAGCTACTCAGTTATATACAGGTCCTTTCTTCTCTTTAGAGAAGAACATACGCCGCTGGCGACTTCACGGCGGCCTAAGGTATGAATATAGTTATCAAAGACTTGTCTCTGCTACAGCCTCTGAGCGTCTTGATCAATTTATTCCTTTTCCTCTTCTTTTGCCTTTTGTCAATGCGAGCTATGCGATTGCCTCCGCTCACCAGATTCGTTTAGCTTACAATAGAAGTCTCAATCGCCCAGAGCTTCGTGAATTAGCTCCGTTCTTGTATTACAACTTTGCCTTGAATGTGGAGGAGGCGGGTAGCCCAAATTTGCGTCCCGCTCGCCTGCATAATATAGATTTTCGCTATGAATGGATTCCTACTCTACAGCAGTTATTAGCTGCAGGCGTGTTCTATAAGTATATCCAAAGCCCTATAGAGACTTATATTCTTCGGGGGGCAGATCAGCCTATTATTCGGTTTGGTAATGCAGAGAGAGCATGGCTCATGGGTGCTGAATTAGAAGCTCGTCTCCAGCCTTTGCCTGCCTTATTCTGCATAGCAAATATATCCTACGTTTGGAGCGAGGTGGACATGGGCGAAGCTGTCTATGGTACAGTAGTGGGCGTGGGACCGAGTCAGGCTCGCTTCCGTCCCCTACAAAGCCAAGCGCCATATCTTATTAACCTCATTGCTGTAATCGCACCACCCAACCGCCCCTGGGAGTTCTCTTCTTCTCTGCAAGTCAATGGACCGCGGCTCTGGTGGGTTGGCGATAACTTCAATCCAAGTGTTTTTGAGATGCCTCGTCTTATATGGGATGTACGCTGGCGACAAACTTTTCGGCGCTTCTTCGTAGAGCTTCAAGCCCGGGATATTCTCAATCAGCCTTTCTATTATCGCCAGGATACTAATCAAGATGGACGCATCTCTAAAAATGAGGATGTAATATTTCGGTTTGTGAGGGGTTCAGAATGGGGATTGCAGATGGGATTATTATGGTAGGGGGGCAGGGACCTGAAAGATAGTTAGTATGTAGTAGATGCACTTCTCGCTTTGATGAGATAGGAAGTGTTATTTATGATCCCTTCTCCTATGAGTACCTGTACTGAGGGAGTAAGATACCACATAAGAGAACATATAATACCTGGGTAGTAGGAGTGGACTTACCTAACATATAAGAGCTCAATACAACTATCTTCTCGGAGATAGTTCTGTGGAAGCGAGATATTACCATAATGGAGCAAAATTTAGTATTTGCATGGATGTCGTTTATTGCCTCAGCATGTCTATTTTTTATAAACTGCGCTATCTACCCGCTCACTGGTAATAGGAGCCCATAGAGAGATAGTATGTACCCATATCTTGCTGTGCCTGTACTTTATGCTACCATCTCGTCTGTGGGTGCGCCATTCATGGATGTTTGTATGCTTGCGGCTGTAAATTATACTTGAGGTGTTAGTGCTTTATTCTCATGAGCTCGGGCATGCAAAATAGCTATTTACACATAAGGAGTCTCTGTCCCAATACCTGCACTCTGCCTCTGTGAGAGCTAAGTTATACCTAATGGCCTTTCTGTGTCCTATTTAGTTTCTGTTGAGTCCTTGCTTAAGTGTGTGCAGCGTACGGGTTGGAGACATATAGGATTATTTCCGCAGGGTAACTTACAGAATCTGACGAACGGCCATAGGACCCCATCGCTAAGAGATAGCTTGTACCGGAGGTCTGCTGCTCCACAATCTATATATATGCATGAGCAGCGTCGCATTAGGATAGGCCAGTAAGCAGTACTACCACCTAAACATAAGTCAGTGCGGCTTCCTTTGACGCCATAGCCTATGTTGCCTCCAATAATGCATGCTCCTATGGGGAGAGTGTCGTATGCTTGTTTTACCTCTTCCCAGTGCTTGTAAGGTAGGGTCTCTGTCTCCTGGGCATGCCTATAATGAGAAAAGGTATTGCGTATCTGCCAGGCGAGAAATAAAAGAGCTATACCCGCCCAGCTTTCCGAGGGGAGCTTTGTCATAATAACATCAGTGCATATCCATAACAGAGGCAGAAACATCACAAAAAAGTGTCTGTAATCTACAATCCCTACCCTGCCCTTTACCATGCTGACTGCATATAAAGCTATTTGCGCCATCAAAATGCCTCCTTGTATAATCTGTCTATCTTTTATATAGGCGGGAAATGTAGGAGCGCCCTTCCAGAGTATAAGTAAAATGGTTATCGCTACGATACCTATGAGAAGGCGTATAAAGGGTACTTCTTTCCATAATAGATAAAAGAAGCTGGTAGGCATTGGCATATCTCGTACAGAAAGTCCTGACTCACCGAGGGGATGATGGGAAGCATTCCATAGAAAGTATCCGGTGGCGAAAAGAGCTTGAATCGTTGCGGTGGCGATCCATAGTAGCGCTTCTTTGTTCTTTTGGGATACTAAAAACCAGATTCCTGCTACACCTAAGCCTAATCCTATAGCTATTCCAGCATAGCGAGTAAGAAAAAGTAAGCAGAGAAACACACTGATAAATAACCAGTTTAGGAGCCTTTTGTGTTGAAGGTGCTTTTCTATGATGGCTATAAGTAGGATAAAAAGGGGCATAAAAAGAGCTTCTGAGAGGGGTATAACTACAGTCCAAGTGAAGTTAGGGGGCCACAAAAAGAGAAAAAGAAAAACCCCCCTGTTCCCGTAGAAGGCTAAAAGTATAAGGTATGTGGAGGCATAAAGGATTACATTCAACAGGCGACTTGCGTAAATAGGGTCTATACCTGTTATGTGGCTGAAAAGGGCTATTGCTGCAGGATAACCTAAGGGCCAGTCAGTTATCCATCCATATGGAAGCGGCTCGTATAACGAGAAGCTTTTTAGTCCTTCTCCCCTTAGAAGACTAGCGGCCATCGTGAGATAGCTTGCTGCATCGGCTTGTGCTCGGCGGATTCCATAAGTCTCTGCCAAAGCAAGGGCATCCCAAGTAACTATAGCTATCTGGATAACAGCGATAATATGCAGTATTTTGGAGGCATGACGAAACATTTACATTGAGATAGAACCTTTGCGAAAATCCGTTTCACTGATTCTTACATTCACGAGGGCAGGTTTTCCTGAGGCTTTGGCAGCTTCTAATGCCTCAGGAAGTGCTTCTGTATCTTCTACGTAGGCTCCCCATCCGCCTAAGGCTTCTACCATCTTATCATACCGAGTAGGTAAAAGTTCTGTGGCAATAGCGTGTCCGTACATAGGGATTTGTGCGCGTTTTATCTGAGTCCATGCAGCATCATTTCCTACTACGCCTATAAAGGGGAGATTGAAGCGCACAGCTGTGTCGTATTCCATTCCGTTTAATCCGAAGGCTCCATCACCGAAGATTACCCATACGTCTTTTTCTGGGAAAATAAGCTTGGCTGCGATTGCATACGGGGCACCAGCCCCCAGAGTGCCTAAGGGTCCTGCATCTAACCACTGGGCTATGCCACGCGGGCGAATAGTGTAAGCTGCACTCCCCACAATATCCCCTCCATCCCCTATTACTATACTATTAGGTGTGAGCATTTTATTTACCTCCAAGCATAAGCGGAGAGGATTCACGGGACGGGTAGAGGAGGCGGCTTCTGCGACTATTTGCTCTTGCCTGCGCTGTTCTTCACTTAGGAGAGTGTTCTTCCATTCATGCCATTTATGAGGAGGTGGTGAAAAGGACTTAGAAAGACTATGCAGAAATTCACCTGGGTCACCGACTGCTCCCACCTGCGCAGGGCGATTACGCCCTATTTCCGTTTCATCTCTATCTATTCTTATCAGCTGTGCCTCCTCAGATATACTCATACCATAGTTTAGGCGAAAATCCAAGGGTACTCCTGCAAGTATCACGGCATCTGCCTGAGCTAAAGCAAGCTTTCTAGAGTGGAGAAAAAGAAGAGGATGTACTTCACCTAAGAGCCCCCTAGCCATACCACTGGTATAAACGGGTAGGCTGAGCTGTTCTAATATAGAGCGCATGTGGGGTGCATGAGGCGAGAAAAGAATTTGACTACCTATTAGAAGGACGGGTCTTTGGGCTTGTGTTAGGATTTCTGCGACTTTCTGTACTATTTCGTCTGTTAAAATCGTGGAAGAGTGGGTTTCAAGCTCAAGGGGGGTGTAGGGCTTCTCTGCTCTGTCAAAAAGGATATCCATCGGACACTCTAAGAATACGGGGCCCATCACCCCTGTAGTAGCAGCAGTAACGGCGCGCCGGACATATTCAGCCAGCTCATTTTGGGAGGTTACCTGTACAGACCATTTTGTGATGGGTTTCATGACAGCTACATGGTCCATTTCTTGGAGGGCCCCCTTTCCGAGCATAGGGAGGGCAGCTTGCCCCCCAATCACTATCATAGGGGTTTGAGATCGCCAAGCATTCGCTACAGCAGTTACGACATTCATGACGCCGGGTCCTGCAGTAACCGCACACACGCCTATCTTGCGAGTAAGCCTCGCAGCCGCTTCGGCGGCGAAGCCTGCCGCCTGCTCATGCCGAAAGTCTATCACAGGTATGCCTATTTCTGCACAACCTTCGTATATCTCCATAATATGCCCCCCAGAGAGCGTGAAAAGATGTGTCATGCCCGCATCTCGCAAAAAACGAGCGAGAAGTCGTCCTCCACTTAGCTGCATACCTTGCAAAGGTATGGCGGATGAGTTCCCTGTATTTGTTTAAGTTTTTTGTGTCATGTGTAATAATTGCGGGTGGTACGGGGCTTATTGGACGTCGCTTAGGTTTTGCACTGAAAGAAAGAGGGTATAAGGTTATTGTTCTTAGTCGTAGGTCTATATCTTTCTCCTTTGGAGAAGTCAAGAAGTGGGATGGAGTCCATGTTCCCTCAGACTTAGTCAAGGAGCCGATCTTAGCCTTCGTCAATCTGGCGGGGGCTTCTATTGCAGAGAGAAGATGGACAAGTGCCTATAAGCAGGTGCTTTGGGAAAGCCGAGTAAACACCACTGAGGGGATTGTAGAATGGCTTAGGGAGTATAGGCCCGAAGTTAGGCTTCTCTCAGCCTCGGCGATTGGGTTTTATGGAGCCACCCTATTACAGGAGGAGCTTACTGAGGAGTCTCCATCGGGAGAGGATTTTTTAGCCGGCTTAGTTCAAGCATGGGAAGGAGCTGCCCAAAAGGCTCCACAGTCTCCCCTTATTTTTAGAATAGGTATAGTTTTGAGTCCTGAGGGAGGTGCATGGCCTCGGTTCCTCGGGGCTTTTCGGTGGGGTATAGGCTTTTACTTTGCCCCTGGCCAGCAAGGCTTCTCATGGATTCATATAGAAGATGTAGTGAAAGCATTTATTTGGGGAATAGAAAATCCCGAGAAACGAGGGGTCTATAATCTGACAGCCCCTGAACCCGTGAGTGCTAAAAAATTCGCCAAAGCCATAGGAAAAATGCGTGGAACGCATTTGCTCTTACCTCTTCCAGAGGCCCTACTGAAGGGAGTACTGGGGGAAAGAGCAAAGCTCCTCACACGGGGAGCTTACGTAAAACCTGCACGCTTATTGACAGAGGGCTTCTCTTTCAAGTATCCTACACTTCATGCTGCATTAGGAGCTCTATTGAGGTCATAGAAATATGTGAAGAAGTCCCTATATTTGCGCCGCTATGCCATGTGGTAGGAAACGTAAGCTCCGAAAAATAAAACGGCATAAACTCAAAAAGCGCCGCCGACTAAATCGTCACAAGAAAAAGCTACGCTAAGATAAGCTGCCTTGCGCGAGCTCGTACTTAAGAAGGAGGGAGACTCTCTAAAGGCATTTCTTCTTGAAAAGCGCCACCTTGTAGAATATCATGAGTTGAGTTTGGGCTTCTCCTATGCAATAGGAGATATTCTTTTGGGAGAAGTAGTACAGATAGTAAAGGGTCTGAATGCTGCTTTTGTCAATGTAGGACTAAGTAGAGAGGGTTTTTTGCATTATAGCGATATAGGGGAGGGATTTTTTTATCAGCGTGCCTATCTGGAAGCGATTCGGAGGGAGAAAGCTTTTCCATCCCTCTCCTTTTCAGAGACTTCCTTACCTAAGGAGGGAAAAATCACGGATTGCCTCTCTGTGGGAGACTGGGTCCTCGTTCAGATAGTAAAAGAAATGTCTGACACAAAAGGACCTAGATTGACTACGCAAATCTCTCTAACGGGGCAGGGACTTATCCTTCTTCCTTTTTCCTCAGAGATAGGCATATCTCAGCGCATCCTAGATCCCCAGCAGCGACAAAGGTGGAGAGAAATCTTAAGAAGCTTTTATCGTTTTCCTTATGGGATAATTCTCCGGACGAATGGACAATATCTGTCCGAAAGTGATTTACAAGAAGAGTATGAGAGATTGATTGAGCAGTGGGAGAAGGCTTTAGAAAAGCTTCTCTGGGCCGCTCCTCCTGCTAAAATCATGGGTAGCGACTCCCTTCTCAATACGCTGCTAAGAGAGCAAGTTGGTCCCCTTTTGCAGGCTATCTATACCGATAGCGTAGAGGTGTATGAAGAGGTACAAGAATATCTCCGTACGCAATCCTCTTTTCTCTCTCCTTCCCTTCGCCTCCATTATCGTCGGAAGGGAATCCCCTTTGAGCTGGAAAAGTCATTAAGACTTTCTTTAGGGCGGACTGTGACTTTACCGAATGGGGCTTACATAGTGATTGAACATACAGAGGCACTGCATGTAATAGATGTAAATAGCGGCTCTTTACCGGCTCAGGTGGCCTCTCCGGAGGAGATTATCTTACAGACGAATCTATTAGCGGCACAAGAGATAGCTCGTCAGCTTAGACTGCGTGATATAGGGGGGATTATCGTGGTAGATTTCATAGACATGAAGTCACCTGCACATCGGCAGCTGGTATATGAGCGATTGTGTGAAGCCATGAAGATGGACCGAGCGAAGCATGTCATTCTTCAAATGAGTGAATTCGGTCTAGTGCAAATCACCCGCCAGCGTCGTCGTCCTCCGGTTGAACTCCCTGAGACTGCTCCCTGCCCCACTTGCAAAGGTTCTGGGTATCTCTTGCATCCTCAACTACCCTTGGATCGGATAGAAGTGCAACTGCAGTATTGGAGCGGGCAGTTCCCTCGGAGTCTGCTAGAATTACACATGCATCCACTATTAGCAGCTTATTGGAGAGCGCATTTTTACTGCCGAGGAGGTACATGGCTCTGGGGTCTCGTGCCACATCGCTGGCTTAGAATGGAGGAAAATATAGATATACCGATAGGAAGGGGGATACTATACGCAGGTGGAAAAATGATAGCTACTTTAGAATAGGGTAAGAATTGCAAAAGAAGTGATAATTTAGTAAAAGTCATGTGGCGCTTATATTGGGGCCTTAGATATATTCTCGTGGCACAAGCCGTAGCACAAAGTAATCTTTACCTTACCCACTTTCACTCTAAGCCAGAAAGCCTTCTGCTTAGTGCTGAGAGATTTTTGTCTCCCTTTTCTCTTCAAAGGCGGATTGAGCAAGGTATTCCTATTGACCTTGCGGATGCTCCTATCCCTACTCACTGGATAGATACACTGAAGAGATATGGAAAAGTGTGGGGATACTCACGATGGCTGAATGCAGCTTTGATGGAGCTTGGCGATGCCAGAAATATGCCGAAAGCCCCTTTCATCCTATGCATAGAGCCTTTTTCTCATGTGCCCGTAATGGGAGTCTCCGCCGTCAGCCGGCTTGAAAAAGTAACTAAGCCAGAAAAATCCTCTACGCTTGTGAATGCTATACAGTTGAATCAGCTTGGTATCCTCTCTCTGCATAATAGGGGGTATGAGGGGTCAGGCGTTCGTATAGCTATTTTAGATGCAGGTTTTCCCTTCATGAATCAAATTCCAGCTTTTCAGGGGGTATTTCAAGGAGGGCGTTATTTAGGAGGATATGATTTCGTGAGTGGGGATAGTACTATTTTTGAAGATAATAGTCATGGTACTCAGGTATCCTCAGTGATAGTAGCGAATGATTCTTTGCTGGGTTACAAGGGGGGGGCGCCCAAGGCTACTATTCTTTTAGCTCGTACAGAGAATGCTCTTTCTGAGAGCCGCGTAGAGGAATGGAATTGGGTTCGGGCTGCGGAATGGGCAGACTCTATTGGTGTGCATATTATTCAAAGTTCGCTGGGCTACAGCACTTTTGATAATCCTGCGGAAGATTATACCTATGCTGACATGAATGGGCGCACAGCGATTACCACTCGTGCAGCACTTTTAGCGGCTCGGAAAGGTATATTGGTAGTGAATTCAGCAGGTAATGAGGGAAATTCGGGGTGGCGCTATATTACAGCGCCTGCAGATGCAGACAGTATATTGGCTGTAGGAGCAGTGAATCAAAATGGGGAGATAGCTTTTTTCTCCTCTCGGGGCCCTACGTCAGATGGACGCCCTAAACCTGACGTAGTCGCAATGGGGCTTGGCACTTATATTGTAGGTATTTCAGGGCAGGTTCAACAGAGTAGCGGAACTTCCTTTGCTGCGCCTCTTATTACCAGTTTAGCAGCTTGTCTTTGGGAGGCTTATCCCCGAGCACACGCACAGGAAATTCGTGAGGCTATCATAAGTAGTGCAGATAGAAACGCATCCCCTGACTCTTTGTATGGTTATGGCATACCTAACGGAGAGATCGCCTTAAGTCGCCTCGCAGCTCTGATTAGCCCAGAAGCTATAAAGCATCAATTTCATGTATATCCCAATCCTGCTCAAGAAGAGATAAGAGTCTTCCTACATGATCCTCATCTAAGAAGGTACTGGCTAAGTATTTATAATCGCTCAGGAGAATGTCTATATTCTATGCCTTATAGAGGGCATACGGAGCTCCCTATTACCATTAGTATGCTATCAAGAGGACTTTACTTCATCCAGCTTTTAGAAGAGGGAGGAAATGCTACATTTGTAGAATGCTTTATAAAGTTATGAGAAATTGCGCATTAGGGTTATTATCACTACTTGCTTTGGCTCTCACTACATGCAAGAAGAAGGAAGGTGAGCCAAGTCAGCCGTGGTTCAATCTCTTTACTGTAGAGGATGACTTGAAGCTAGGTGCTAAAGTAGCCGGAGAGATAGAGGCTGATCCTGGTAAGTACCCTCTCTTGGACTCGGCGCAATATGCTTCTGCTTATGCGCACTTGTATCGCATGCGAGATGTGATTCTATCTACGGGGAAAGTAGAATATGCGGACCGCTTCCCGTGGCGGATTCGGATTATACGGGATGATAGTACCCTGAATGCTTTCTGTGCCCCGGGGGGATACATCTATGTTTATACGGGCATTATCAAGTATCTACGCAATGAAGCCCAGCTAATGGGTGTCTTGGGGCATGAGATGGCGCATGCAGCTCGGCGACATACTACGCAGCTTCTAACCCAGGCGTATGGTATTCAGACCCTTCTTTCTCTTGTGGTAGGGGAAAATCCCGGGCTTGCCTCCCAAATCGCTGCTAACCTTATCCTCCTAAGTTTTAGCCGGGATCATGAGCGAGATGCAGATGCCCATTCTGTGATTTACTTGTGTCCTACTGAGTATAGAGCCGATGGGGCAGCTGACTTTTTTGAGTATATTTCTCAGGGAAATAATCTGCGTCCCCCTGCTTTTCTCAGTACGCACCCGGATCCTGGGGAGAGAGTTCAGAATATTCGCCAAAGAGCTCAGCAAATGGGATGTGCAGGCAGGCAAGATTATGAGGCTCGTTATGCCGAGCTGGTAGCGGCCCTCCCCTGAAAATTAGGCTGAAACAAGAGCTTCTTTCGTTACCCTTGCAATGAACTCATCAAATATTTCATGGCTGTCATGGGGTCCTGGACATGCTTCGGGGTGATATTGTACTCCTTGAATAGGTAGTTCTCTGTGTATGAAGCCCTCTACTGTGCCGTCGTTTAGATTTATGTGAGAAAGGAGAACGTCCTGACGTCTTTTCAGGGTCTCTAGGTCTATTGCAAAACCGTGGTTTTGAGAAGTTATAAAAAGCCGTTGGGTGCGGAGGTCCTTTACAGGGTGGTTACTTCCGCGATGACCGTATAAGAGCTTGTAGGTGGGTATATTGAGAGCTAAGCTTAAGATCTGATGTCCTAAGCAAATTCCGAGAGTGGGCTTACGAGTCTGAAGAATGAGGCAAGCTGTCTGAACTGCATAGGACATAGCGGCAGGGTCTCCGGGCCCATTGGAGAGAAGGAAGCCTGCTGGTTCAAACTTAAGGATTTCCTCCCAAGGGGCTTTGGCATGAAATACCCCTACGAAAGCCCCTCTTTGTATAAGCTGGTCTATGATAGCTCTCTTGACGCCGTAATCTAAGAGGGCTATGCGAGGTCCCTTAGGGTCTCCTACGGTGTAGGGGTGAGGGGTGCTCACATGGGAGGCGAGTTCTTGTCCTTGCATAGAAGGGTAGGCGTTTAGCTGGGCTTTTAGTTCTGGGGTAGGGGGCTCCGTGGTGAGAAGGGCATTTTGAGCTCCTTTCTGTCGCACATGACGGACGAGGGCTCTTGTATCTACTTCTGCAATAGCAGGTATCCCATGCATGCGCAAATATTCGGGCAATCCTACTGCACGCCCTGCTCGGCTGAAAAAAGAGCTCAGGTGACGCACTACAAGGCCCCTAATCATGGGCTTCTCATGCTGCCACTCCTCTGAGGCAGTTCCATAGTTTCCTATGTGAGGTAGGGTCATTACTAAAATTTGCCCATAGTAAGAGGGGTCCGTGAAAATTTCTGGATATCCCGTGAGGGCTGTATGAAAGACGATTTCACCGAAGAATGTCCCTTCAGCTCCCACGGCGATCCCTTCCGCCTCCCATCCGTCCGCTAATACAAGATAAGCCTTTCTCATCTTCATTCTGGATTACGAATAGGTACGGATTCAAAAGAAGGAAGCTGCCCTTCCCTTAGCTGGCTGAGGATAAGGTTCAGTTTTTCAGGGGTTACGGAAAAGACCATTCGTCTCCCTTCTATCTGCACGACAGGTGGCGTATCACAAGCCCCTAAGCATTCAGCTTCCCGAAACCAGAATAGTTTATCTGGAGTTGTCCCCTCCTCATCCAGAGAGAAAGTTTGTTGTGCATATTCCCACAATTCTCGGCCTCCGCATTCTCCGCAAGTAAAGCAAGTACAGATTTCTATGAGCCACTTACCTTTTCGCTTAGTGAGGTACATGGTATAGAAAGTAGCTACCCCTTCTACGTGGGCATAGGGTAGATTGAGGGTATCTGCCACAAGCCTCAAGATAGGAGGGGTAAGCTCTCCAAATTTTTCCTGTGCTAACCATAGGGTGGGCATAAGGGCGCTTTGGCGGGTAGGATAGCGCTGACAGAAGGCTTCTATTTGGCTTATCTCCTCGGGAGAAAAGCGAGGCTCTTGCATTTAGGCAAAGCTA
>JANXCJ010000190.1 GCA_025060275.1 Bacteroidia bacterium
TGTCTGGGCCTTTGAAGATCTCTTGGAAGCGGCGGGGGGGGGGGGGGCCCCCCCGGCGGGCGGCCCCCCCCCCCACCCCTTACTCCTTCCTAAGCCAATCACCATTCCAGCATCTTTGCATTTCTACACCAGCATAAGCAAATAGTCCTCCAAAGGCCTACCCACTTCCTTCCTACATACCTCCCAACTGCGCGGCAAAAGCCCTATACTAAAAAGCAAAAATGCTCTTATGAGGAACTCCTTGTGCCGTTATCACTCAAAAAGTCTTTGTTCTCTGACCCCAACCAGCCCTAAATTCGTATCATGGATGCTTCCTCTAATCTCCGCTTATTCTACATCACGGCTATTGACAATCTCCCTTCTATCTTGGAGCGGGGAATCCTATCGCGCCGCAAAGTAGAGGCCCTCTCCGTAGAGCATGCTGAAATAGCTGACCACATCATTCTTCAACAGAGAGAAAATATTTCTCAATTGTGCAAGATAGACCTATTTAGATTTGTAAATCTTTACTTTCAGCCGAGGAATCCTATGTTATTTAGGATTATAAAGGAGAAAGGTAGTGAAAACATATGCATAATCCAGATAAAAAGTTCCATACTTGACAGAGATGACATTTTTATTGCAGATGGGAATGCTGCAAGTCCGCGTACCACCCTATACGCTAAGCATTCACTCAAGCCTTCAGAACTAAATAAGATTATAGAACAAACGGAGAAGGAGTATTGGAGCAAAGGGGATAATTCTAAGAGAAAAATAATGGCGGAGTGTTTGGTGCCTGATGAAGTGCCTCCCTCTTATATTCATACTATTTTTGTAGATTCGGATGCTTCTCGGCGTAGAGTATTAGGGCTAATAGGGCATAAAATGTCTATTGCGGTAGTACCTGAGCCGCGATTGTTCTTTGCCTCTTTATGGAGAAAATCCATAACCGATCGGCTAACCCTCATAAAAGGGGATATGTTTTTTTCATCTATGCAGACCCTTACGATAAGCGTCAATACTAAAGGCATAATGGGGAGAGGTTTAGCGTCTCGCTTCAAGTATCAGTTTCCGCATGTGTATGTATTCTATCAGGACTTATGTAAGCGCCGAGTGCTCAGGATGGGGCGTCCCTACCTATACAAATCAGAAGAACCTATTGAGTGGACCTTCTTAGAGGAGCCCCTACCTTCTTTCCAGGGGGAGCCTAAGTGGTTTTTGCTATTCCCTACTAAAAGCGATTGGCGAGATAAGGCTGACTTGGATGGAATCAGCAAGGGGCTGGATTGGATAGTGGAGAACTATGAGAAAGAAGGCATACAATCTCTGGCAGTACCTGCATTAGGAGCGGGGTTGGGTCGGTTGGAATGGTATGAGGTAGGGCCTCTGATAGTGCGGAAGCTGGCCCAACTTCCTATACCCGTTGAAGTATATCTGCCTGCAGAGAAGGAAATACCCTCAGACCAGCTGGAGGGAGACTTTCTGCTGGGCTAAAGGCATGTGGGAAAAGGATAAGCCTACGCTAACGAAGGTATTGTGTACCCACTCTCTTAGTATCTGTTTTTAGTACAGGGTCTTCTTGCAGCATGGACAAATGGTTACCCTCTTAGCTGCGTGCGTATGATATCATCTATCTGCTCTAACTGGGTGTTTATCACACTCTTGCGTATGAGGCTGCGCAGCTTACCGATGCTTTGGGGCAGCTTTTCGGGACGGGTATCTGCCAGAAACGCCCGCACCCGCTCATGTGCCGCCTGACTCAGCTCCGCCAGCCGACGATGATGGGGATTGCCGCTGTCATAGCGCGGCAAAGGCACTACCTCAAAAGGACGGCGATGTATATGTCTTTCTCCTTTGCCTTTCTGCGCGCCAAATGCTCCTTTCGTTTGGTAGGGTTTGATAGCGGTATCTATGGAAGGTGCATTCAGCAGAGCACATAGATAATGCGCCTCGTCTCTGTTCTCTGTTTCATAGTAGTAGGTAGTGGTATCCGCTATGAAGCCCTGCACTTTCCAGCCGTGGAGGGTAAGGTTCGCCAAAACGCGTCCCTCCAAAACCACTGCCGCTAAATGCGTACCGCTGGTATTATAGAGCACGCGGTAGGGGGCAGAGAGGTTTTGACCTGTGAGGAGATGATGATAATCTAGTCTTTCTAAAAGGCTCATTGCCGATTTCTTCAGAGTTTCCCAGTGATTCTCGGTTTGCTCCATCCATGATGCGAGGTCAGGATAACCTTCTATGAATGCCTCTCTACTACTGAGCAGCTTTCCTTGATACAGAGGCAGCACAATCAGAGAGAAAGCCCGCCAACCGAAAGGCAAAAGGTCATCGGAGAGCAGCGTAGCATACAGAAACTCACGCTCTACGCGTCCTTTGAGGCTCAGGTCCTTCCAAGGAGCTTTGGCTTGGGGGAGGATGCGAGGGTCGGTCTCTACACTGCCTATCACGGCAGCATGCTCTTGCGGGCGTACAAACCAGAAGGTGCGAGGGTAAATAGTTGCCCCTACTCGCAT
>JANXCJ010000191.1 GCA_025060275.1 Bacteroidia bacterium
TATCCGCTTTTTTTAGGTGTGGAGCCTACTACAGCTTGCAATCTTCGCTGTCCTCACTGCATATCAGGGCTTAGAGCTTTTGAGAGACCTATGGGAAAGTTAGACCCTCAACTTTTAGAAGAAGTCTTGGGGGAGATATACCCTTATCTGTGGGGAGTCCTCTTTTACTTTCAGGGGGAGCCTTTTCTTCATCCCGAAATTGGACGACTTATTCGTATAGCGAGCCAGTATCGTCTTATTAGCTCTCTCAGCACGAATGGGCATTTTCTTACAGAAGATAGAATTATTGAACTAATATTAGCAGGGCTCACGCACTTGCGTATTTCTCTTGATGGGATGACCCAAGATAGTTATGCGCGTTATAGACGCGGGGGGGATTTAGCGGTTGTACAGCAGGGTATTGATAAACTAGTCAAGCTAAAAAAGGCTTTTAGGAGCCCTTTTCCAATAATAGAGCTACAATTCATTGTCTTTCGGCATAATTATACTGAAATCCCCACTTTTCGTGCGTGGGGGTATCAAGTTGGAGCGGATTTAGTGCGGGTTAAAACAGCACAGCTTTTAGAGATGACTCCTGAGGCTTATGACACATGGATACCTCCAGAGGCTTCTCGGTACGAGCGGACGGGGGACAAAGTTCGTCTAAGAGGAAAGTTACCTAATCACTGCTGGCGCCTCTGGCGTGCAGCAGAAATTACATGGGATGGCCAAGTGCTGCCTTGCTGCTTTGACAAAAATGCTCAATATGCGTTTGGAAAGTTATCTGAAGCCTCATTCCGAACTATCTGGAGAAATGAAAAGGCTGAACGGTTTCGGAAAGAAGTATTTCGCAACCGAGCAAGGATAGATATTTGTCAAAATTGCGTAGAAGGAGTTAAGGTATGGGCATAGTCCGTTTTCATCGGGAAGGCTACTTTTGGATAGCTTTCACGATTGGAGTAGGTTTAATAGGGGCGTTGGGGCTGGTCTTTTGGTCTCTGCCGGCATGGGTGGGGGGACTCCTGGGAGGGCTGTGGGGACTCTGGATGGTAGGGATACTCAATTTTTTCCGTTATCCCCTGCGCGTATGTCCATCAGACCCTAATGTGTTATACGCTCCCTGTGATGGCAAGGTAGTAGAAGTAAAACGCACCTTTGAACCGAAGTACTTTCATGTGGAGATGCAGCAAATAAGTATTTTTATGTCGCCTCTGGATGTACATGTCAATTGGGCGCCAGCGGAGGGTACAGTGAAAGTGCTTCAGCATAGACCCGGCTTATATATGGTAGCATGGCATCCCAAAGCCTCTCTTTTGAACGAGCAGACTTTCTTAGCGGTGGTATCCGTACCTGAGGAACGCTTCTATGCTTTGAGACAAATAGCAGGTATTTTAGCTCGTCGCATTTCCACTTATCCGCAGGTAGGGCATTCTCTTCGGGCTGGAGAGGAAATAGGATTCATCAAGTTTGGTTCTCGTGTGGATGTATTGGTACCTCTTTCTGCTCACCTGTGTGTCTCTGTGGGAATGAGGGTGAAGGGAGCTTATACCCCCATAGCTTTCTGGGGAGAAAACTAATCCTATGCATATTGCATTAGCAGGGAATATCGGTGCTGGGAAAACCTACGCGACTTATATTCTCAGTCAAGCTTTACGATTTGAGGCAGCCTATGAAGACGATAAAGAGAACCCCTTTCTTATGGACTTTTACCAGGATATGGTCCGCTGGGCCTTTCCTATGCAGATTTACCTACTGAATAGACGATTGGAGACCACCTTGGCTCTCCAGCGTAGCCAGAAAGACTTCGTGCAGGATCGTACGCTATATGAGGATGCAGAGGTATTTGCGCCTGTGCTCAGAGAAATGGATATCCTTCCTGCTCGGGAATATCAGGTTTACAAGGCGCTCTTTGATAAAATAGCTTCTCTAGTAAAGCCACCTGACCTGCTTGTATACCTGCGCGCATCAGTACCTACATTAGTGGATCAAATCTTGGCCCGGGGGCGTCCTTATGAGGAAAACATCAGCTTAGAGTACCTCCGAAGGCTCAATCAAGCTTATGAAGCATGGTATGCTTCATATGAGCGAGGACCTAAAATGGCTATCAGCATGGATGAGTTATACGGAAGAGAGGACGGTCCAACTCAATTAGTGGATCAAGTAGTGCGAAGGGTAGTAACGCTTTTTTGAGATATGCATTCTATGGGAAGGAATTGGGCGTCATGCTGTGGTGAGTTCTATTGGAGTAGAAATGGCTTCGGAGCGGTTAGATCATTTCCATGCCTACCACTATCATGTCGTCATTTTGTGGGAGGTCTCCGCGTAAGGTTTCTATCTCTTTTATCAGGGCTTCCTTTTGCAGGTGTATAGGCACTGACTGAATACGGCTGAGGATTTCGGTTACTCCCTTTGAGCCTATGGGCTTGCCCGTCTCTCGGGAGATTTGATTAGCAGTTCCATCGGATAATAGGTATAGTCGGTCGCCCGGCTGAACCTCTAACTCTACCTCTT
>JANXCJ010000192.1 GCA_025060275.1 Bacteroidia bacterium
TTCCTCAAGGATGGGAGGATTATATATGCTTCCACGCATGCGATAGGGGATAGCTGTCCTTCTCCCCCTCGTATGAAGGGTAGGTATGTTTGGGCTCTATATGAATATGATCTTTATGTGTATGATCCGCGCACGGATTCCTTAGTAGCTTTCCTCCCTGCAAAGGGATATGATGCAGAGGCTACAGTTTCGCCGGATGGGCGATTCTTAGTTTTTACTTCGCAGAGAGGTGGGGATTTGGATTTGTGGGTATATGATTTTGAAAATCAGACGCTGCGTCAGATTACGCATGACCTCGGGTACGATGGAGGGGCTTTTTTTGGACCAGACTCTCGCACCCTTGTTTGGCGGGCTAGCAGACCTAAAGGTCCCCAAGTAGAAAGCTACAAGGCTCTTCTCGCTAAAGGGCTTGTTGAGCCCTCCGAGATGCAGATTTTCATCATGCATTTAGACTCGCTTATACCGCATCAGGTTACCTTTCTTCCAGGAGCGAATTGGGCTCCCTTCTTTCATCCGAGCGGAAAGAAAATCATTTTCTCAAGTAATCATCATACACTTGGGAAGGGAGGAAGGATTTTCAATCTTTTTCTAATTAACGTAGATGGCACAGGCCTAGAGCAGGTTAGTTTTGACTCCGAGTTTGATGCTTTTCCTATGTTCTCTCCTGATGGAAAGAAACTCATATGGGCAAGTAATCGGAATGCTAAAAAACCTCGCGAGACTAACCTTTTTATTGCAGATTGGGTAGAATAGGGGTTTGATGAAGTTGAGAAGGGTTTTTGCTAATGCGAATTTTGTGAGTTGGGTTGGTTTAGGGCTTCTCTTGGCTGTAGGACCTACACAGGATAGTTTGAATAATGAGCGCAAGGCGGCAGTTGTAGATACACCTGCTATGCGTATTGCTTTGCCTAAGCTTAGAGTGGTGGGGCGGTCTTGGGCGCTAATTCAAGAGGGTATTGAAGCCCATAGGAAATATGCGTATTCAGAGTGGGCTCGCTGGATAGCTAAGCGGTGGCAAGGCATTCCATATGGTAGTGGCGGAGCCGGACTTGGTCCAGAAGAGCTTCTTATAAACTTAGAACAGATGGACTGCATGACGGCTATTGAGAACTTCCTTGCCTTGCATATTGCTCATAGGAAAGGTTTAGAAAGTCCGGAAGGTGTAGCGCAGACATTGATGTACGTGCGGTATGAGACGCCCTTTCCCTGTCGGTGGGAGGACCGTCATCATTATCTTACTCGGGCTTTTGTCGCCTGGGAGGAAGAGAAGTGGGGATGCTGGCTCCCCTTAGGATGTCCTGATACTCGTCCCATCCATTATATTTCAAAGCATCCCGAGAAATATCGCGGCTTCAGAGACTGGAGAGCAATTCAGAAGGTAGAGCGGAGCCTCTCAGCTCGTCCGCGTTATTACATACCCACTGAGAATGTGGGGGATTGGCTTTCCTCCCTTAGGGACGGGGATATAGTTGCTTTTATCTCTAATGAAGCGGGTTTAGATGTATCCCATGTGGGTATCTTTTTCTGGGAAGAGGGGCGCGCCACTTTTTCTCATGCTTCGCTAAAAGCTCGAAAATGGGTGTATGGAGAGGACCTTTGCGCATACTTAGATAAAAGAAGTAGCAAGATTCAGGGTATCACGATTTTTCGTCCCTTTCCATGAGGCGATATGTACTCTGGCTTGCTTATGAGGGGACGAAGTATGCTGGCTGGCAGCGACAGTTGAATGCATCTACCGTAGCTGGGACTATAGAAGCCTGCTTAGCGAGACTCTTTGGTCGGCAGGTCAATTTAGTGGGGGCAGGGCGCACGGATAAAGGCGTACATGCCCGAATGCAGGTCGCTCACTGGGATGCTTCCGAAGAGATACGCTTACCCTTTTTAGGAAGACTAAACAGCCTTCTTCCTGGGGATATTCGGGCTTTGGCACTTTACGAAGGGAGTGCTGACTTTCATGCTCGTCATAGCGCACTAAGTCGTACCTATCGCTACTATATTCATCAGGTTCCCAATCCTTTTCTAAGAGCTTATAGTACCTATGTCCCTCTCCCGGTTTTTTGGGACATTCTTCAGGGGGCTGCCTCCCATCTTGTAGGGAAAAGGGACTTCTCTGCCTTTGCTAAGGAGGTTAGTCGCTACAAAGAGCCAGTATGTGAAGTGTATAGAGCCTCTTGGTACATGCCACAAGAGGGCTTTTGTGTCTTTGAAATAGAGGCTAATAGGTTTCTTAGGGCGATGGTAAGAGGATTAGTAGGGGCTCAGTTGCGCTTAGCGCAAAAAAGAATTTCATGGAGCCTTTTTCAAGCGGCTCTAGAGAAGCAGAGCCGAGAATGGGGTATGCATTTAGCACCACCGCAGGGACTTTTCTTATGGGAGGTCAAATATTCCCCAAATTCTTTATCTTTGTTAGAAGGGTAT
>JANXCJ010000193.1 GCA_025060275.1 Bacteroidia bacterium
TAGGTAGGAAATACAAAAGCGGTGGCCTGGCGATATACTTCACTGAGTTTTTCCCGAGGAAGGGCTGGAGAGTAGTGAAAGAGCCCTTCGTACTGGGCTAAGAGGGGTTTTATCTCTGGTAGGACATATCCTACTATCCAGAGCTCGGCTTGGGGCAGACGCAAGCGTTTCCATGCCTCTAAGAGGACGAGAATACCTTTGAGAGGGTCTATACGCCCTACATATAGTAAGCGAAAGGGTCTTTGACTAAGGTAGGAAGCCGGCGTGAATAGATTTTCCTCGACCCCTAAGGGTATCCAGTGAAGTTTCTCTGGAGATACTCCTCGCTGGAGGAGGGTCTGCTTAGCGAAAGAAGAAAGAATAATAACCTTGTCTGCATAGGTTATCTCCTGCTCTATGCGGTTTATATAGCTTAGCGGTATATGCATTAGACCGGTGGGGGACATAGAGAGTTGGGTATAGACACTCTGTATGATTCTTCGCCATATCGCGGGATGCACCGTAGGAAACTCTAAGAAGGTACGCAAACCCTTACGGCGGGCTTTTTGAAGGGTGAAAAGGCTGTAGCCGCTCCATCCCCAGACAAACCGTATAGAAGTAGGTAAATACTGAGCAGTCAGCCAGTCATATAAAGCGGCATGCCATGTTTTAGGGTTATCCCATCTTCCCCAGTAGGGGATGCGTCGCCAAGCAGCCCACATTCCCCATGTAAGGAGGCGGTAGAAAGGGAGTCGCCTTCGCCTTCCGTCATAGAATTCCATTTCCCAGTGGGGGTAATAATGAATAACAGCATGGAGGCGCTGAGCCTCTCGAAGTGCTGCGCTGAGTTGAGTAATGTGAGTCCCAGGTCCGGAAAGCAAAACACCCTTGCCCTGCATGGGGCTAGCAAAAGTAGGAAAGCTGCTCACTACTTTTAGGTGAAAGAGTTCCCTGGCTTATGGGAGATTCTGCCTATCTATGCACTGCTTTGAGGTACGAGCCACCAGTAACTTAGTTCTTCGTTGAAGTCATGCTTTTGGAATAGGGTGTAATGGATTTGGGGTAGAAGCTCGGTGAGCTTGGATTCATTTACTTTTTGAATCTCCATCCATATAATAGGGCGCATGCTCTGCAGGGTGACCCGTGCGCCTTGAAGTACCTCTATTTCTGCACCCTCTGTATCTATTTTCATCCAGTCTAAGCGCATTAGCCCTAAGAAGGACACGAGATTATCTACGGAGACGCAGGGGGTATTACCTTGCTCGGGGCTTATGCTATTGGTGAAGGAGCCTTGATCAAAAGAGTCACCTTTCAGGCTAAGCCAAGTATTACTAGACCATACGCCAAAAGGCAAAGGGTAGTGGGCAGAAAGTTGATTGACATGGATATTTCTTACCAGAAAAAAGTAGTTGGTTGGGTCCGGCTCTATGAGAAACACAGCTCCTGGGAAGCGAACCTTTTGTGCATGAGCCAGAGTCCAATAGCCCCGGTGCGCACCTATATCCAGGCCTATGCTGTGTGGAGTTATGTGGTTTTCATATGGAAAAAGAGGCCCGGGCTCTTAGCCCAAGTACGGGCAGCAGGGTCCGCCCAGGCTCTGAGATACTTCCAGTAATATAGATTATCCCTTATATCAAAGGGAAATGTTTACCAGCTATGCCGTAGCCGTAGCAGACGAGCTACGGAACGATACCAAGCCACATTTACGTACAGTTTCAAAGTGTCCCATACTGACCGACCCAACGGCAAACCTATCTCCTGTTCCATGTAGGCTAAGATAAGGGGAGTCGCCCTGCCTAAAGAATTGCAGGCTCTAAGGTAGATCAGTACCCGCTCGGTTTAAATCCGTATTTTCGCCCCATGCAGAAAGCCTTACTCCAGGTCGAGGGACAATCCTATGAGGTAGATATAATCATAGGTAGTGAAGGCGAAAAAGCCTTAGACATATCTAAACTTCGGGACAGAACCGGGTATATTACCTTAGATGTGGGCTATAAAAATACAGGTTCCACTACGAGCAGTATTACCTTTATAGACGGTGAGCAAGGAATCCTGCGCTATCGGGGTTATCCAATTGAGCAGCTTGCGGAGTTCTCTACCTATCTGGAGGTAGCGTATCTGCTTCTATACGGAGAGCTCCCTACGAAGGCCCAATTGGAGCAGTTTGAGAGGAAAATAACCGAACGCACCTTAATCCACGAAGACATCAAGAAGTTCTTCGATGGCTTTCCCTCATCCGCCCATCCGATGGGTATTCTGGCGTCGGTAGTGTGCTCTCTCTCTTCCTTTTACCCCGAATCATTAGACCCTCATGCGCCGGATGAGATTGTGGAGCGGAATATTATTCGCCTGCTGGCGAAGGTACCTACGCTGATTGCATGGATATACAAAAAGCGTAAAGGACACCCCTACATGTACCCTCGCAATGACAA
>JANXCJ010000194.1 GCA_025060275.1 Bacteroidia bacterium
CAGTACTTGCCGCGGTGAGCCTAAGGGAAATGCATAGCCAGCAAACTCTAGGTAATCCTTGCCCCAATCGCCAGAGTGCATTCAATACGAATGGGGGAGAGCTGCTTTCACCGAACGCACAGTCCCATATTAGTTCGTATTTTTGTCAAGGTGTGATTAGAGAGATTTCCCCCTTGCACTTGGGTAATTATTTACCAGCAGGGTATAAGGAAAACAAATTCTCTCAGCCAAATGCAGCCGGCTTCTTTACTAATCTCATGTACTTCTCCGCACTCAAGTCCAACTACTGAGGAATGATTGAGAGATTTAGACAAATCCACTGAGGGCTTATGACGAGAAGAAGGCTATTGATCGGAGGCATCTTTGGTGGACTGATAGGAGTCTTGCATACTTTGGGCATCTATATTATAGAGAAGCAACCTCTACCGAACCCTTACTCCTTTGAGATAGTTGACTTTCAGGCATACATCATACCCACTATCAACTGGCTATATAATGGAAGTTACGAATATCCCATTTCACCTGCTCAAGAGCAACAACTTCCTCCTCCTATCCGACGAATATGGGAACATATCAAGTCTAAAGATCTCGTTGCCTGCGTGCCCCATCACGGTTACGCTCCAGGCAATATGGTCTTCTGCATACCAGCAGTTCTTCTAACTCATATACTCAACCTAAGCCCAAAAGAATTTGGATATACTCTCTTTTTTATGCGTTTCTTATTGACTCTGTCTTCTAGTGTAATCTTAGGGCTAATAGCTGTAATAGTAGGCAGAGGTAAGCCTTTAGCTATAATTTTGCTGCCTTTAGCTATAGGCACACCTCCGCTAGTCTTGGCAGACCCGGCAGTTGCGATGGCCCTAGCAGCATTACTGCTATTCTTGATCTACGCACCCAGGCAGAGCTGGCTAGGGATGGGACTTGCCGTCCTATTCGGAACCATAGCATTCTTCATGAAGTTTAGAGTATCTCCATTTCTTATAACGCTTCCAATTGTTTGGGTACTGGCATATGGTCTCAAAAGATATAGCTTCCTGCTAATCTTTAGTATCATTTACTTCCCCTTCCAAGCTATGTGGACCCTCCATGTACATGCCTACACTTGCAGATGGACTCTTACAGATCCCTCCTCCGCTTACGCCCCTACCTTGTGTCAGGGAGAAGAGCCACTTTGTTGGAAACCACAACATTACGGGTATGTTTATATAGCGGCGTTACAGTTAGAAGCCACACTGGGTATACCTCATCCCATTAGCTTCAATCCCGCTTCTTTCATTTCATGCTTACATCTCCGAAAGTGGCCGGACTGTATTTCCTGTATTTCCCTCCTACCCAATTGGACTTTAGAGACTGACTCTGTAAGGAAAAGATGGATAAACTTCATGAAGAGCTATTCTCTGCAACTTGATACTACCCTTTCTGCCCAGGAACGACTATATCATGCTCGCACAGCCTACAATGAAGCTCTTTTACTCAAGAAATACCTTGAAGAGACCTACTGGTGGCTCCCGTTATATAGAGGATTTCGCGTTATCTATCACAATCTCTTCAATATTTTGCGTCTCGGATTAGACCCCTCCGCTTCGCGTAATCGGTTTCCTAAATGGGTCAAAGATGCCTATGCTGCTTACACTACTATTTACATGGCTTCAGCCTATATCTTAGGTTTTCTCGTTAGCCTTCACCTTCTGCTCAGATTAGCTGCGGGTAAGCTGGATCGTACTCAACGAATCCACTACTTCGGTCTAGCAGCCTATGGATTCAGTCTAATAGTTGCTCCCTTGATTACAGGACACTCTGAACCTAGGTATTTTTTCCATTCAGCTCCAGTTCTTATGATACTATCGGTGGTCTATCTCTCAGAACTGTGGATATCTAAGAAGCATAGACCTCAGCAATCCTCCGACTATCCCAGAGAAGGTTAGACTAGATACTTAAATTTTTCCTTTGAAGAATAAGGGTATATATTACATCACTCACTTTCAGGTAACTGAATGACCTAACTTAGTTTGAGA
Source organism: Bacteroidia bacterium (assembly GCA_025060275.1). GTDB lineage: Bacteria > Bacteroidota > Bacteroidia > SpSt-205 > SpSt-205 > SpSt-205. Next base: position 2,016 of record JANXCJ010000194.1, read on the forward strand.
GCGCCTTGCTGATCCTCGTTTCAGTGCTCAAAACTCGCTCTCCTTCCTTTACGCCGTCTCAGAGGGCCCCTTGAGAAAATCTCTATGCCATTCCGCATGGCTTTTCTAAGGGGCAAGGGCAAGGTTTTTTCATAGGCTATCACATCAAACCTATACGGAAAGGGCAGTTCCTCTAAGTCTAAGGCTATTCGGGCGGCTTCTTGCGGAGAGAGGCCCCATACGGCTAAATCTATATCCGAGTAGGGCTTCGCTGTGCAGCCGCCCATGAGCCGAAAAGCACTACCCGCTCTACCTTAGGATGCTGGGCAAAAATTCGCCGAAGCTCCTCCAGAAGGGCTTCAGGAAGCCTCATGCGCAAGCTGTCTTTG
>JANXCJ010000195.1 GCA_025060275.1 Bacteroidia bacterium
CGTCATATAGACGAATTCCCTGCCAAGTGCGCCTGGGAAGATTATCTATCTCAGGTTCTTCTGCTCGGGCTTTCGCCAGCTGGTGCTCATAGAGCTCATTACGAGCTTGCTCCATTTCTTTGAGCCCTGCCTCTGAAATGACACCCTCCTGGATTAGCTTACTGCCATATACTTCAAAGGGGGAAGGACGCTGAGATATGAGCTTATACATGATAGGTTGGGTAAAGCGAGGCTCATCCCCCTCATTATGTCCATGACGACGATATCCTATCACATCTATAAATACATCCCTATTGAAAGCCTGCCGAAAAGCGATAGCCAGCCGCATTGCATGCACCACTGCCTCAGGGTCCTCCCCATTTACATGAAATACGGGAGAGAGCGTAACTTTAGCAATGTCGGTGCAATAATAGCTTGAACGGGCTTGTTTTTCGTTCGTAGTGAAGCCTATTTGGTTATTTAGGACGATATGGATAGTCCCTCCCACTTCATAGCCAGGCAGGAGAGACATCTGAAGGGTTTCATAAACCACTCCTTGTCCTGCGATTGCTGCATCTCCGTGGATGAGCACGAGTACTATTTTGTCATGCGTACCTCCATAAAGATGGTCCATTTTTGCTCGTGTGGCGCCTGTAGCCACAGGGTCTACTGCTTCTAAGTGAGAAGGATTTGGGAGCATGGAAAGATGAACCCGCTTTCCTTCTATAGTGGGGTCGCTAGAATAGCCCATGTGATACTTTACATCTCCATCAAAAGTGTCTGTGGCTATGCCCTTTCCTTCAAACTCTCCAAATATGGCTTGAAAAGATTTCTGCATGATGTTTGCTAGCACATTCAGGCGTCCCCGGTGTGCCATCCCAAATACAAACTCTTCAATACCTAGTGCAGCGCCCTTTTCAACCAGCTCGTAAAGAGCAGGGATTATAGCTTCATTTCCTTCCAAAGAGAAGCGCTTTTGCCCAACAAACTTTCTATGTAGAAAACGCTCAAAAGTAGTAGCATTACAGAGCCACTGCAGAATTTTTTTCCTTTCTTGGAGGGGGAAATGGGGTGCATTTTCGGGCTTTTCTAGGCGTTCCTCAAACCAGCTCAGAATCTGTGGAATGCGAATATAGCGGTACTCAATCCCTATAGAGGAGCAGTAGACCCTACGCAAATGAGCAATAATATCCCTTAGGGTAGCGGGACCTAATCCGATTCGCTTGCCTGCCTGGAACACTCTATCTAGATCCTTTTCCTCTAAACCATACTTAGAGAGAGGAAAAGCCTCATCAAGGCGCTTTTCATGGTCGGTATAATCTGCTAAAGGATTAATGCGGGCGTATAGGTGGCCTTCGTTGCGGTAGGCAGCGATAAGAAGCATAACCCCGAACTCTTTCTCTACTTCTGTAGCTGGGGCTGTGGAGATAGGGTGCTCCCCTGATAAGCCTGCCAAGTACCCCTCAAAGAATCGCTGCCAATCTGGGGGCAAACTAGCCGGGTCCCGCTGATATTCTGCTAAAAGGCTCTCTATGTAATCAGGAGAAGCTCTAAACAGATAAGTTGCATCCCTCATATTTATTGGGTAGAGATGGCATAGTAAGCCTTTTCTCCTTTGCGGTACACTCCTTCTATGAGGAAGCCGCCCTCAGCGCTATTTAGAATAGCTTCTGCCTCTTCAGGTGTGCTTACGGGCTTGCGATCTATATGAGTGATTACAAAGCCTTTTCGTATGCCGACTTCTTGAAAGGGGCCTGCTTCTATCTCTACTACTTTGACGCCTTTGGAGATACCTAGGCTCTCTTTCTCCTCTTGAGAGAGAGGCCTAAGGCGGGCCCCTATCTTACGGATATACTTACCTTCTTGACTGGAAGAGGTGGTTTCTTCGGAAGTTCGTCCTTTGAGGCGAGCAGTAGTTTCCATTCTCTTACTGCCACGATAATAAACGATACGAATACGATCCCCAGGACGACGACGAGCTACGGCTTCTGTGAGCTCAGCTGCGCTATGAATAGGCATCCCATCTACTTCTACGATTACGTCTCCTGGACGCAGCCCTGCTTCCTCAGCAGCACTTCCACCATACACATCTTGTATATAGGCCCCCTGAGAAACAGGCACTTCTATTTCCTTCTGCTTCTCTGCTGTGAGGGTTTCCATGAGAACTCCCAACAAGGCACGCTGTACCTTTCCATACTGGCGAAGGTCCTCTACCACCTTTTTTACAATACTAGAAGGAACAGCAAACGAATAACCCGTAAAAGTGCCTGTCATAGAGGCGATAGCGGTGTTTATACCTACAAGCTTGCCCTCAATATTCACAAGGGCACCTCCACTATTACCCGGATTCACTGCCGCATCGGTCTGGATAAAAGACTCGACGCGAAACTTCTCTTGGAGC
>JANXCJ010000196.1 GCA_025060275.1 Bacteroidia bacterium
GAGGAATCCTCGACTCTTGACACGCGCCTACAAGCCCGAATCCGCTCAATCCGATAAGGATTACTCTCCACCACTTCAAAAGCATAATCACGGTAGAAAAAGGTATCACCTTTTTTGGGAATATGTTCAGCTAATAGAAGTAGAAATTCAGCTAAGTTTTCTGCATTTCGTATAGCCTCATCTGAGAAGAAGTCTGGAGGCAAACCTAACACCTCTTGAACTACTACGAGAGAAACTTGAGCTGGAAAGCATACAGAACCATCAGGTTGTACCTCATAGAGAGTTGGGGGTGTGTAAGCTTCCTCCTCTTCTCGGTAGCCGAAAACTACCTCTAATAGGCGTTGGAGAGAGATGAGTCCTGCTACGGCGCCGAATTCGTCTACCACAATCGCCGCATGCTGGCGACGATTTTTGAGCTCCAGGAGAAGCTCATAGGCGTTTTTCATTTCTGGCACGAAGTAAGCCGGGCGAATAAGAGCCTGCCAATTGCCTAACTCTTCCTTTTCCCAGTGGGGTAGAAGGTCTTTTACTAAGAGAATACCTCTGATTTCATCTAGAGTGTGTCTATATACTGGCACCCGAATATAAGGTATCTCTGCAAGAGCAGCCTTGAGCTCTTTCCAGGGGAGATGATCCGGAATAGCTTTCATATCCATTCGGGAAATCATAAAGGCTTTTACGGGTAGGCTGCGAAGGAGTAAAAGATTTTTAATCACTCGCTTTTCGGCTGGGGGGGAAAGTTCTGATGGGAGGGTCTCCACGAGTTGGGTGAGGCTTGTGGGAGAGGTCTGGAGTTTCAGGTACTGCTGTAGGCGCTTTTGGAGGGTGTTGAGAAGCTTGCCTGCAGGGAAGACAATCCAGAAAATCAGTTGCACTAAGGGTGTGCCCAGTCTGAGAAACCACGTAGGATGAGTGAGTGCTAAGCTTTTAGGTACAATCTCACCAAAGAAGACAATAGTACATAGGGCGATTATTCCTGCGATAGCTTTCTCTATGTTCAAGAAGTAGGTTAGCTGAAGGAGAGTTAGTGTAATCCCGATATTCGCTAAGACATTTCCGATTAAGATGACGCTGAGTAAAATTTCAGAGTGCTCTGAAAAGTAACGCAACCAGTGAGTCCAGAGGGCACTCCGATACTGATGCTGCAAAGCGGATAGCTTTGAGGTTGTCAGACTGAAGAAGGCCGTTTCATACCCCGATAAAAGGGCAGATAGGCTTAGAAAAATCACAAGCTCACTAATCGTAGTAGCCTCCAATTCTGAATGATGAAAACGTAGGCAAATATACAGATCGTTGAAAAAAGAAGGACCTTAGAGTCCTATAAATATTCTGTCTTTCCTTCTGTTTGGAGGCGCTGGACCCATTCCCGGATGGTAGCTTCTTCCTGTAAGGGGAGTATCAGGAGGGCATCTTCAGTATCTACGATGAGATAGCCCTGTAATCCCTCTGCAATAATTATCTTCTTGGGGTGAGTGCATAAAAACAAGCTATCCTTTACTTCCTTAAGAAGTACTTTAGCTCGGTGAGTATTCCCATTATCATCATGTGGTGATAATTCATGTAGAGCGTTCCAGCCACCTAAGTCCCACCATGCAAATTCCCCCTGTACGACCATTACAGGCTGATATTTCTCCATTATAGCGTAATCAAAAGAGATGGGTGTAGCTTGTTGAAATGCTCTTCTTATCCTATCCTCATCATTTGAGGGAACTTCTTGAAACAGCTCATATAAATCAGGCGCACATTGCATGAAAGCATTTCGTAGGACTTCTAAGCTGGCGATAAAGATTCCACTATTCCATAAGAAGTCTCCACTTTGAATGAATAGCTCGGCTAATTCGCGAGAAGGTTTTTCAGTAAAAGTTTTGACGGGTTGACATAGTCTCCCGGGGATGGGGGTGTATTGAATATAGCCGTAGCCGGTATGTGCAAAGCGAGGCCTGATACCTATCGTAAATATGGCTTCTCTGAAGTCGCATTCTTGTAAGAGCCTCTGAACAAGACCAATAAAAGTCTCTTCTTCTGGTATGTATTGATCTGCAGGTAGTATCCATAGGATGGCGTCTGAGTAAAGGGGGTAAATGGTTTGTATTGCCCATAGGATGCTAATAGCTGTGTTGCGTTGGAGGGGTTCAAGCAGGAGTCGCCCAGGCTGTATTTGGGGGATTTGCTCAGTGAACAAAGAAGCGTGCT
>JANXCJ010000197.1 GCA_025060275.1 Bacteroidia bacterium
GCTCATAATAATAAGGGGATGGTAAGCGCCGCTTCTCTATGAAAAAAATGCCTAAGGTATGCAATACTGCTACTAATCCACCGAAAATACCTCCAATCAATAATCTCCTTTTTGTCATATGATCTCCAGCGGTTTTTCTCCTGTCTTTTCAGTCAAATCCATGAATTCTACTAACTTATTGTGGGTGCTGTTGGCTCTATTTCTCTCAACAGTCGCCTATCCGCTCGGCAGTGATTTCACTGCGGTAAATTTCTTTACCATTCGCATCTAATTGTATTAGCCTGCCCTCTACCCGGTCTCCGTAAGAGCGGTAGTCGGCTTCTGTTTTGCCTTCTGGACAATTGAGCCGGAAGGCGAAATGCCCCTCTTCCAGCTTAAGTTTTTCAAACTGACAACTAGTAGGAGCTGAAGGAGCCGACGAAGGGCTGAGAGGGGCATTGCCCTGAGCCTGAGAATCATCAATACACATCTCAAAACTGGGCATTAGCCCTGCATTTTCCAATCCTGGCATTTTCATCTGGAAGCACCAGCGTCCTGGTCGAATCCACCTCACTGCCTCAGAAGTGGCCTTCGCAGGAGAGGAATTACCTTCGCCTGACCGAGGAGACCCCTCTCCCTGACAACTTATCAGCAGAGTAACTATCCCAGCTGAGGATAAAAACCTCCTTCTCAACATAGCATGAAGGTACGAAATAACCCATCAGAGAGTATGCCCTTACTTCTCCGGAGAGAGGCTTTAGTTTATGAAGCAGTATCTGAGAGCCTTGGCTCACTCCTGCTATCAGCACTTCAGTAAAAAGATGGGAAAAGATCAGCTGCATCCTCCCAAATCCTTTCCGAGACATCTGTTCGCTTTTCTACGACTCTGATCATCTCCAAGCAGATACCTCTGTCTTGCCCCCTGCTAAGGTTGAGGGTACAGGGGTACCTTTGAGCCTCAATGAAGGCCTCAAGTGTAGCTGTTATTTGTATGGAGCGAGTCTGCGCCTTTGGAGCCTCTTAGTTTTTGACCCCTCTGAGGGTATGATTCCATGTAAAGTGTATTCCTTGCCTTTTATCCTTCGGCGCCCGACTAAAGGTTTCCTTTCGTATTGTGCTATGTAGGTCTTGATAGGCTATCCTCCGTAGAAGTCCATTTAAATTTGCTCGGCCTTACTCATTTTACCAGCGAAAGTACTTTCTCTCTACTTGTAGGGGGCTTCTCTTGGCCCTGATTTAGCTTAGTTCTAAGGAGGTTTGATCCTTGTAGCGTACTGACGCCTTACCCCCCCGCTCAAAGCCGCTATCCTTGACGAAATAGAGATTTTCTCTAAGAAGTGGCTGGTGAAAAAATCCCCCTGCAGAGCGCTCTGGCGCACCCCTCGGGGGGAAGTTGGAAACTTCTTACTGCGCTACCCAGCGCAGATGATGGCGCTGCCCGCCTTCTATTCCTATACCCTCCCAGTCTCAACCCACAGCTATATGGAGATAAAAGCCCTCTCACTTAGGGACAATACATCCACCAGTCCCGGTGGAAAGTAGGAGCGCAGTCATGACCAAAGCCCCCAAAATAACGCCCTCCAATGACTGCACCACGAAGGTCATTCCGGACTCCTCCTGGAAAGATGGCTATCGAAGACCAGGAGTTTGAAGCCGGGTTATAAAGGTAAAATTGATTCGTACACGCATAACCACCTGTGGTATGGAAACCAAAATTGTAGAACATTCCATTCATACTCACTCCCCACCCCTCATATCCTCCCACAGGAGCGTTAGCTATTGCAGTCCAGGAGTTAGAGGCAATATCATAACGATAGGAAGCGGGAGTGAGACCACTATTATTCCCTCCCTGCGAAGCATATAAACTACCGTTGAGGTAGGCTAAAGCAGGACTCCAAACGTTTAGTGGATAAGAAGCCAAAGTCGTCCATGAGTTGCTGACAGGATCATAGCGATACAGTGTGTTGAGGTAGCTTCCTGAGACATTCAACCCGCCTAACACATAGCCGTACCGACCGTCCGAAGCACCTGCTCCCCCCCATAATGCCTGAGGTAAAGAAGCTACGGATGTCCATGTATCCGTAGAGGGATCATACCGATATACAGCATTAGTAGGAGTAGGCGACGCACAATTGGGCCATCTTCCTCCCACATACACCTTACCATCTATCACAAAGCAAAAAGGAAACGTTCC
>JANXCJ010000198.1 GCA_025060275.1 Bacteroidia bacterium
CCTTTTCGTACTGCTCTATTCCCACCTCTAAGGCTAAGTGGGGGCGAGCCCATTCGCGCACCTGCTGAACTGGCTGCTTCTGAAGGTCTTGAAGAAGTCGTGTAATCACTGCATCGTAGGCATGAGGGGAGAGGTCTTGGACTAAGTAGAGTCCTGTTAGCTTTTGGGAAAGGATGAGCTGGTCTCCTAAATCAGCCTGAGCCACTACGGGTACATTCATTGCAAGGAGTTCAGAGATTTTGACAGGGGAGCAGCCTTTCCGGCTAAAGCCCGGACGATAAAATATTACGGACGCATCCAAGGCCTCTATTCCTTTAGGGACCTCTGTGTGAGGCAGGTATTGGGTTTTTATGCGTTCAGCAGGCAGGCGAACCTCCTGAATAAAGGAGCTCACAAGGGTTGGGTCAGCAGGCGTAAAGAAAACAAAGAAGCTATCAGGCCTCTGTCGGAGAAGCCTTTCAAAGAAGCGTAGCATGTCTCGCACCTCGTAGAGGGCTCCTATAGACCCTACATAGCCCAAGACGAAGGCTTCTTCGGGGATTCCCAGTTGATTGCGATAGAGTCGGCGACCTTCTCCTCTCGGACGAAAGAGCTCAAAATCTGCCACACAGGGAATAACTGTAATCTTTGACGAGGGTACGCCCCAGGTCTCTAACTCTTGTCGGGCCGCCTCGGTAAGCACCACAACATGCGCTGCAGAGCCGAGCATATGTCGTTCCCGCTTCTTCCATATCTTATACAGCCAGTCAAAAAATGGATTGTGCGCAGGCCAGGCGCCTGTTTCTCTTCTTTCATCGGCCCAGAAGCCCCGCATATCAAAAATCCAGGGTATTTTTTGCTGAGCGGCTATTTGATGGGCCACCCAGCCCGCCACATAGCTGCGGGCATGCAGTAGGGAAATCTCCTCTCTTTGGACTATCCGCCGGGCGCTCCAGTAAAATCGGAAACTATCATAGACTTTGGCTATGAGCGGAGGGCGCTGGGTAAAAGAAAGCGGATACCAGCTTATATGGCGCTGCTTGAGGTATTCCTGCATAGTTCTACCTTCTTTTCGCCATCTTTCCCTCTTCTCAAAGGTCAATAGGTAGAAGGATACCTCCAGTTTATCCTGGAGTCTTTCTATGTAGGGCAGAATCTGGGAGCGCCCCAAAGGGTCTAACAAGCCATCGTAGGAAAGGTATAGCACCTTCACGCGCCAAAGGTAGGTTACCCTTTCTTAGGGCAGGGCTTGTGCTTGCCGCACTTGTCGCCAAACCTCAGGTAGAGTCAGAAGTCCTTCTCTCAAGTTATACCAGACCGCTACTCCGTATAGCATTAGCAGAGGTGCTACCTTAGGCAGGAGAATTGCGTACTTCTTCCAGAGAGCCCACTGCAGCGTAGGGTCCCAAACCTGAGGATTCTTCTCTATATCCAGTATCCCGAATGGTGTCGGCAAAGCCATCACAACTAAAGCTATTAGGATAAGCATTCTTGGGTAGCCGATACACTCAGGAGGCGTTAGCATAGAGACACCTATAAGCATTACCGCACTATAATGATGTTCCCATACTTGATGATAGGTTAGGAAGTGAGCTAACAGAAGTAGGCATGCCTGCGCCCAGATATGGCTTCGCTTGGAGAAAAGCACTATGCCTATGGAGAATAGAAACACACCGTATTTTATGCCCCAAATAATTGGCTTTACGGCGTCTTCAGCTCCGACCGCCCCCAAACTCAATCCTATCATAGCAGCCAAGCCATAGTTGCCCGAAAAGTATAGGATGTCTCGGTCATGTATATAGAGGTTTCTTTCATATACCTCTATCATAGCGCGAGGGTGATTGGCAGTATAGGGCATGTTAGTGATAATGCCTATATCCGCACATGTAAATATCAAGAGTAATCCCCATTTTTGTCTCAGCCATGCTGGCAAAGTTATCAAGGGAAAGAGCTTTATCACTATAGCGAATGCCACAAATATAGGAGCTATATGTAGAAATACCCCAATAAGGTAAAGAGCTGTACTCAAGAAAGTAAATTGCCCCATGTAAAGCTCTAAGAAATAGGGGGAGTTGAGTAGGAGGAGGATAACTGCAATCAACCGAGTGTGAAGATCAGAGATGGCGTTTCCTATCAAGATGACTATGAGAAT
>JANXCJ010000199.1 GCA_025060275.1 Bacteroidia bacterium
TATCTCGGTTCCCGCCTTGCCATATTCACATAACCCCACCTGCGATGGGTCCATATTTGATAATACAAATTCTCCTAGCTGCCAGCAGTATAGTCTCACTTCTCAGGCCGAGGAATCCTATCTTATCACTCCTACCCAGGCAGGCGAGGTGAATGTGTACTTCAGTGGAAACGTGACCGCTGTCCTGTATCAAGGGGCACCGAGTGGCTGTGAGATACCTCCCACTGCGGCATGTGTAGATACTTCTACTACAGGAAGCTTGTCTTTCTGCGCACAGGCAGGACAGGATTACACGCTAGTAATAGAAGAAAGGATCTCCTCCGGATGGGGGCAGTGTGGAACGATAGAAATTACACAGGTAGGAGCTCCTACCCTCACCCCGATTGTAGCCTTACCTCATAGTGAAGGTCCAGGAAACATGACAAATGCGATAGATTTCTATAGAACTCCTCGTGTACCCGCCTGTGGCCAAATGGGAGGTCCTATGGGTGGTGGCATGACAGCTGCCCCTGAGAAAGGATGGGTTTTCACCGCACCCGCTGATGGGGAGATTACCGTAACCCTTACCTCGAATGACCTCATGGCTTTATTTGTATATGAAGGAGAAATTGGAAATCCATGCAATGGTACCCTACCCGTCCTGGAATGCAAAGGAATGGGAAGAACCGATTTTGCACCTAACGCAACCGTAACGCTCTGTGTAACTGCAAATACGAAGTATTATATCTTCATAGAAAGTGGTCTCTTCAACCCCAATCCCAATCCCTCTTACTCCAGTTTGTTGGTATCTTCTGTAAGCTCCTCTCCTAACTGTTCAGGAACAAGCTTAGGGAAGAGGCATGATAAGCCTCAAATAGAAGTTCAAGCCCAGCAATCTCACCTTTTGATAAGATGCCTAAATGGTGGTGCAGGGAATCTGAGTAAGGTTTCCCTTTATGATGGCTCAGGGCGCTTAGTCTACACTGGTGAAATGAGGGATGAGCTTAGAATAGATGGCTCAAGCTGGAGTAGTGGACTGTATCATGTTGTAGTTCAAGGAGAAGGCTGGTCTATCTCACGCCCGATTTTGTGGGAGAGGTAAAGAGCAATCATAACCCGCCTATTCTCCAGCTCTATCAGAGGGTAACCCTTTGAAAGGGTTACCCTCTTTTTTTCCGAGAAGAGCTTAATAGAAATCACCTCTCTATGAACGAACAAAGAGTGAATAAGTTCAATTTCCCTCTAGTTCTTTTCGTCTAGAAGGAGGTAGTTCTTCTCTCTCTCTTCCAGCTATTTCTATTTCTTCCCTTGCTAAGTTTAGCAGCTTATCCCACTCTACACTGGCCACAATAGTCTCTAAGTTTTCTAATCTCTTTCGCAGCTTTTCATTCTCTTTTCGCATAATCTCCAACTGCTGATATATCTCCCGTAGTTTCTCAGGAGGGGGTGCGCCTTTCATGCGCTGCTTGAGCCATTCTCTATAAATGAGGTAACCGAATACCATTATAGTGGGAAGTCCAATAACGATAAAGACTACACCCATGACTATACCTACTTCCAGCATGATCTTGAAAATGTCTTCATACTCCTAAAATAGCGGGAACCTACGGCTCTCGATTTTCTCTGCCACACGGCGAATGTAGGCCTGAGGAGTATCCTTCTCCGCTTCGGTTATGTTAGAACTGGATGAGCTGTCTACGAGACTCTCATAACGAGCGCGCCACGCTTCTACTTCCCATCGCAGACGAGCGTTTTCTTCTTCCAGAAGCCGGAGGCGCTCTGAATGATTGAGCCTAAACTTATAGGCTTTGTATAGCAGTACAGCTGCTATCACAAGGGCTAGTCCAAGCATAAGTCAAAGATACGCTGTAGGATAAAAATCTAATAATAGACGAAATATGACGACTGTATGATCTCCTCGGCTGAGTATAATACCCATTCAAGACTTATTTCTTATGTTTGCTGCAAGTATGAAATACCTGAGATTGGCTTTATTGGCAGTGAGTTTCGCATTACCTATCTACGGTTCCGCTGATTACTCTACTCTATCCCCCTCAGCTATAAC
>JANXCJ010000019.1 GCA_025060275.1 Bacteroidia bacterium
TAGGTGCTCTGGGGCTATGCCTATCCCCTCATCTTGAATACAAAACTTCACGTTCTTGCCATCAGGAGAAAGGTTCCAGTTCACAGTAACTGTACGATTTTCAGGACTGTACTGGATGGCATTTTCTAGGAGATTTTTGAGAATCTTCCGCAGGGCAAAGGGATCAGCCTCCACGGATAAGTCTTGCAGATGATGTGGAGGACGCTTCAAGGAAATCCCTTTTGTGCGAGCTAAAGGCTCCAGCTCACTCCATACTTCCTCTAAAAGAGGATATAGAGGGGTAGGTTCAGGTTGAATAAGCCACCCTCCACTCTCTATCTGAGCTAGTAGGAGGATATCCTGCACCAAAGAGTTCATTCGGTGAATCTGGGCAAGAGACTTCTCCAAGAAGGGAAGTAAAACTTCCTTGTCTTGCCATGCTCCTTGCACAAGCGTGTCCAGGTAACCCAGTAGAATAGCTAAAGGCGTCTTAAGTTCGTGGGAGACAGCTGTTATGAACCCCTGCTGCGCTTGAGAAGCAATTTCTTGCCGGCGAAGGCGATTCAAAAGAGCTTGAAGGGCGCTTTCCCAGTGCGGGCTTCCTACCAGCTGAACGATTTTCCTTTCTAATCTTTTTCGCCTCACATGCTCATATACCCCCCATGCTGTCATTAAGGCAGCTATTAGCCCAAGGATTACTCCTATAACTAGGCACACCACTTTTAGAGACGGCTCAGGAGTTCTTTTTTCTTTACCTCAAACTCTTCTTCCGTCAGAATACCGGCATTTTTGAGATCTGCTAATTCCTTGAGCGTTTGGAGAATTTGGGCTCGTTCTTCGGCGGAAACCTTGGGAGTATTTATCTGCTCTTGCATTTGCTGAGCCATTTGCATTCCCATGCTCATCTGCAGGGCAGCACTGGTAAGACCGCTCCCTCCTTCCTTTTCTAAGGCTTGACCTGCCTGAAATTGAAGAAATCGTCCCATGTCTGGTACTTCTTGGGACATCCCTACCTTTCTTCGTAGCTTCCTCAGCTCCAAGTCCTGCTCTAATAGCTGCTTTTGAATCTCCTCGGGCAGAGTTACACTTTCTACCAAGAATCGTGTTACTTCTAAGCCTACCCGCTCAAACTCTGGCTTTAGAAGAGGGAGTAGAACTTCGCCCAGCTGATTAGCTTGTGCATTAATCTCCATAAGCGTGCGACCTGACTGTTTGAGGGCATTGGAGAAATAGGTGACCACTAAACTTCGGAATCCACCTTCCAGAAACTCTTCAATAGTAACAACAGGGTCTGTCCCAGCGAATTCCCGAAAGAAGGTCGCCGCATCCCTTATTCGCATGGCAAAAGTACCAAAAGCGCGTAGAGGCACGAGGCTGAGCTCTGGGTCCTGCACCATCACGGGCTGTTGTGTGCCCCAGCGAAGCCCTTGAAATTCCCTCGTGCTTACAAAATACACGTCCACTTTGAAAGGGGATTCAAAACCATACTTCCACCCTCTAAGGTCCGACAATATGGGCATATTGCGGGTGGTAAGTTCATGTCTACCGGGCCCGTATACATCTGCTAATTTGCCTTCATTTACCAGTAGGGCAACCTGGGACTCTCTCACAGTGAGTTGAGCCCCCATCTTGATCTCTCTATCTTCATCAGGAAATTTCCAGATAAGGGTGTTGCGGGTTTCATCCACCCACTCAATAATCTCTATAAGTTGACGACGCAGAAATGAGAATACCATGAAGCAAAAGTAGTGAAAATTCCTAACTTCTATGCTCAGTTAGAGCCTCGGCTAAGAGTGGACAACTTAGCCGAGAAGCTATCCATCTGAGTATGAGAGGCTCAGGAATTAGAGATAAGGACCAGTGTAGATCAGCTTCACGGTAGGCAGCGCGACGAGATTCAAACAACATCCTCCATTCATCAGGAGTTTTTCCTGAGAGGATTGGGCGGTCTCTTTTATGGTTTCTAACCTGCCTTAGCCACCATTCTAAAGGAGGATCCAACCATATTGTGTATCCTTCTTTTCGCATCAGAGTCATCGCTCCACCTTGCAAAGGGAAGCCACCTCCTACCGCCCATATTCCCTGATGGGCTTCTTCAAGGAGTTGAGAAAAAACCTGAGCCTCTATTTTGCGAAACTCAGTCTCTCCCAGTTGAAACCATTCCATAATGGAGCGAGCCGTCCGTCGCTCTATCTCCACATCCGTATCTATAAAGTTTACCTGCAACTTTTCAGCCCACTTACGCCCTAAAGTGCTTTTGCCCGTAAGTGGAAGACCCACTAAAAAAATGCGTGGCGGTCTCAACGCTCTTCTTCTTGAAGGAGATTTTCATACACAGTGAGGTTATTAGGGTCCAATATCTTCATGTTCGCTACAAAGCGCTGCTTCTGCTCAGGCATGGAACGACGAAAGGCTTGCATAAGTTCTGTACCCTTTGTATCTACGAAAAGGCGGATTAGAGTACTATTAGGATTTTCCTGGCTAAACTTCACCATCTCTTGAATGACTTGCAAAAGAACCTCACGGGCGCCTTGGGGGTCCTTATACATTTTATCCAAACCTTCTCTATGGTAGCGATAAATTAGTCCATGATAAGCTTTGTAGCTCGTGTTTAGCAGATTCTCTAAGAGCCAATAGCGCGATCTAAGAAAATTTCCCATGGGCTGCCAGCCAGGCTCAGAACTATTCGCAGCAGCCAAGTTTAGAATATTTTGTGCTTTCTGAAAGAAGGGTATTCCTGCCTCCAGACCGAAGCTATTATAGTCCATTCCTAAAATCATGTAAGCATAAAAATTCAGAAGAGATGTAAGATTGTCTATGTAAGCATTTTCGGAAAATTGGAGAGTCTGTGTAGCATTATATTCAAATCTTAAGTCAGGGTCGTTGAAGTTGAATGTCAGGGTTTCGTATGTACTGCCATATACGGGACGAATAGCTTGTACTTGCATAGTGCCCTCAAACCGAGTGGGGCTCGGAAGAGCTGTAATAACGATATTGATGAGGCACTTGATACGTTCATTAGGCGCAAAGATGTCATTTGAGAAGCGGTTATTACTAAGATACTGTGTGATGTCTTGCTGAAGCTGCTGCAAGATAGTACGGTCAATCCCCTGAATCCCCGGCGCCTGAATATTCACTACAGGGATAAGTTCCTGTGCGCTAAGAAGAAGTATTAGGCACCCTACCAGCCATCGCATCCGCAATAAATATAAGCATTTTTTTAGCAATAACAGCTTTAGAAGCTAAAGGTATGTTATACTGATGCCCCCATCGGCTCAAGAGCGTGATAGAATTAGTAGAGACGCTCATACCTGTATTCGCAGAAATAGGATTGAAGGCTATCCAGTCTGCTTTCTTTTTGAAAACCTTTTCTTGGGCATAGTGTATCTCACCCTCGTTCTCTAAAGCGAAACCTATCAGAACTTGAGAGGGCTTCTTGTGAGCACCTGCCCAGGCAAGGATATCAGCTGTTGGGACTAACTCAATGTGAACAGACTCTTTAGCTTTTTTGCGCTTACCTTCAAATTTCTCTGCAAATTTATAATCACTTACCGCGGCAGTGAATAAAATCCAATCGTATCTTTCATATATTTGCTGAAAAGACTTCATCATATCCTCTGCAGCTAAGGCAGGTGTGATCCGAAGTATTCCCTTTGGAAAGCGCACCTCTAAGTGTGCTGCGAGAATATGAATTTCCTCTGCCCCTAAGGCGTAGGCAGCTTCTGCGAGAGCCAAGGCCATCCGACCAGTGGAGCCATTAGAGAGAAAACGCACACTATCCCAGCTCTCCCGAGTAGCTCCTGCAGTTATAAGTATTCTTTTGCCCTTTAGAAGAGGGGGACTTAGCGCTCGTTCTACAGCCCATAGGATACGGGTAGGAGCTGCCAAACGTCCCTTCCCTATCCCTCCACTGGCAAGGAATCCTTTTCCGGGGGGTATTATAAACACACCAGAGCGCTTCTGGAGAAGACGAATGTTAGCCTGTACAGCAGGGTGAAAATACATATTCTCTTCCATGGCAGGTGCTATCAGGACAGGCTTGCGTGTAGCTAAAAAGACCGCTGAGAGAAGATCATCACAGAGCCCTCGGGCTAACTTAGCAATGGTATGGGCCGTGATAGGAGCTATCAGAATAGCATCAACCTGAGTAGCTAAGGCTATATGTTGAATCCACTTGTCTGCCCTTTCTCCTGTACTCTTTACGCTCCACATGTCTTCCAGAACGGGACGCCTCGTAAGTACCTCTAAGACCAGGGGAGACACAAAAGCTTTTGCCCCACGAGTAAGAACCACCGTTACTTCATGACCTCGTTTCTGGAGCGCACGAACTAAGAAGGGTGCCTTATAGGCGGCAATACTACCAGTAACGCCCAGGAGTATATGGGCCAAAGCTTAACTGGAAGAGTTAGGCACCTTTTCGTTCAGCTTCTCCCAGATAGCGATGAGCGTGGGCTTAGGAAGTGAGCGGTAAAGTTCTACCCATTGTCGTATTTCTGCCTGTAGCTCCCGCATGGAGGTCTCATCGCGCTGGGCTATATCTTCCTGCACATCAAGCTCTTTTAGCTTCTCTCTGAGCTCCCCTGTCAGCTCTGCCAGAATATTCTCAGCTCGCCGACTGATATCAGAAACGACTTCATATATATTTCCTGTGGGAGAGTGAAGCAACAGGTCTTTTATAGGGAGTGGTTCTATCTCCTGCGGTACTTTCAACCGCTCAGCGAGGGACACGTAGTATTCTCTGCGTGTGCTCATATTGATTTCTGAGAGATTGCAGGTATTTACTATCTGGGTATTCTTTTACAAAGATATGATAAAACTCTTCTGCCTCTTGAAATCGTGGAAGTTGCTTTTCCTCTACGCTACGCTCCGCCATTAGGAAAGCTGCCATAGCTCTTTTATAGGTAGCTTCTTCACGTAGGTCCGCCTGAGTAGCTTGACTGAGAAAATCTGTATAAAGCACAGTTGCAGCTCTATAGCGACCTATCTTGTAAAAAACCTCTGCTGCATGGAATGCCTTGAGCTCTAATTTCCTATATAGCTCTTTCAACATCTTTTCTGCCTCTTGTGTGCGAGAACTCTGCGGGTACAAAGTAAGATAGACTTGTAGCTTGTCTATAGCTCGCTTAGTTTCCCGCTGATCCAGGTCATAGTCAGCAGAAAGGCGATAATTCATAAGTGCCTGCATGAACAGAGCTTCCTCTGCACGAGGGCTGAGAGGGTATTCCTCAACGAGCTGCCCGAAGTATCGCTCTGCCGCATAATAATCCTTCATATGCATTCTTGCAAGGGCTAAATGATAAAGCACCTCCGCTGCTCTTACGTTTCCCCGGTAAATATTTACCAGCTCTTCCATTAGCTGAGAGGCAGATTCATACTGCTTACGGCGAAAATATCCAAAAGCAGCGGAGTCTCGATCTGCCAGACTCTTACTTTTTGCTAATTTTCTATAGGGATCACAACTGATAATACACAGAGTTACCGATGATAGCAATAAAAGACGCATGTTACACTTCTTTCAGGGCCTGGGTTAGAGACTCAAGGCTTTTTCGTGCATCACCGAAAAGCATATAAGTGTTGGGCTGATAAAAAAGCTCATTTTCCACACCTGCAAAGCCGGGGTTCATAGACCGCTTGAGTACTACAACCGTTTTTGCCTTATCTACATCTAAGATAGGCATGCCGTAGAGGGGGCTATTTTGGTCTTTACGAGCTGCGGGATTGACTACATCATTAGCTCCAATAACAAGAGCTACATCCACTTGAGGAAAGTCAGGATTTATGCGCTCCATTTCATATAGCTTCTCATAAGGAATATCCGCCTCTGCTAAAAGTACATTCATATGTCCTGGCATGCGGCCTGCAACAGGATGAATAGCAAAGCGGGTCTCTACACCCTTTTCACTCAAGGCATCTACGAGCTTCTTAACGGCATGCTGAGCCTGCGCCACAGCCATTCCATAGCCCGGCACAATCACCACCTCCTTCGCATAGCTGAGCATGAGTGCTACATCTTCAGCTGTAGTAGAACGCACTGTCCTGTCTCCTGACCCTCCGGAAGACACCTCAGCCCCCACAGCCCCAAAAAGAACATTCCATAGGGAACGATTCATCGCACGAGACATAATCTGAGTAAGGATGAGCCCTGAAGCCCCTACGAGGGTACCTGCAATGATGAGCAGGTAGTTATTGAGCACAAAGCCTGTAGCAGCCGCTGCCAATCCAGAAAGAGAGTTGAGGAAAGCCACTATAACGGGCATATCTGCCCCGCCTATGGGCAGAGTGATCCAAAACCCTAGCAGAAAAGAAGCTATTGAAAGCACATACATTCCAGCAATCTCCCCCTTAGTGAGGGAAAAGTAGGCAGTGGCCCCTAAGCTCAGAAGGAAAAGAAGTAGGCTCTGGTAATGGTGGGCAGGCAAAAGGAAAGGACGCCCACTAATGAGTTCTTGTAGTTTAGCAAAAGCGATAAGGCTACCCGTGAAGGTTACACTTCCTATCACGATGCTTAGTCCGATTGTCGTTAGAGAGAAAGCAGATAGGAAAGAAAGAGTATTTGTTAGGAGCTCTTTAGCAGCCTCCGCGCTAGCTACGAGAGCCGAAGCTGCCCCACCAAAGCCATTCAGCAAAGCTACCATCTGGGGCATAGCCGTCATTTTGACTTTGAGCGCTAGCCATGCCCCCACTAAGCTCCCTAAAACTAAGCCTATCAGTATCCACTCATATCGTATAATACTCTTGTAAAACAGGGTAGCTACAATGCCTCCCAGCATTCCTAAAGCGCCTATCAGATTGCCTAAGCGAGCAGTACTGGGAGAATTTAGAAGCTTGATAGCTATGATAAAGGCTATAGAAGCAAAAAGGTAAGCTACCTGAATGAGACTTTCCATCTTTATCGGCGCTTAAACATCTTCAGCATCCGGTCAGTAACGAGAAAGCCACCTACTACATTCAAAGTAGCTAAGATGACTGCAAGGGTCCCTAAAAGGGTGGTAAAGGGCGTAGATGCCTCTCCTGCAACTACTAAAGCACCTATAATCGTTATGCCTGAAATGGCATTGGAGCCCGACATGAGAGGTGTGTGAAGAATAGGGGGCACCTTACTAATCAGCTCAAAACCCAAGAATACAGAAAGCGTAAATACAAATACGGTGAAAAGTACCTCTGTCATAAGCTATACAGGTTGAAGTAGTGGTTTTCCTTCCCAAAGGAGGCAAGTAGCCTTTAGAATTTCGTCCTCTGTATGGAGTTTTGGTTTATCAGCTTTTTGACGAAATAGAGAAAGAAACTCGGAGAAGTTTCGGCTTAGCATTTGAGAAGCATGGACCGGAAGTGTAGCCGGTAGGTTAGTAGGAGCTATGAGAGTGACCCCATTTAGTACTTGGATTTTACCGGGTAGGGTTTCTTCGCAGTTGCCTCCTGTTTCCGCTGCTAAATCCACGATGACTGAGCCGGGTTTCATAGCCTTTCGCATATCAGCACTAATCAATTTAGGGGCGAAGCGACCTGGTACAGCGGCCGTAGTGATGACAATATCTGAACGAGTAACATAAGTAGCCAAGGCTTCTCGCTGAAGGCGCTGCTCCTCAGGTGATAACTCACGAGCATATCCTCCTGCCACTTCTCCGGATGCATCCAAAGTGAGCGGGAGGAATTTTGCGCCTAGGCTTTCCACCTGCTCCTTAGCTGCGGGACGAATATCGTATCCCTCCACTTGAGCACCTAAGCGGCGAGCTGTAGCAATCGCTTGTAATCCAGCGACTCCTGCCCCAATCACTAACACGCGAGCAGGCGCTAAAGTACCTGCAGCCGTGGTCATCATTGGAAAGACCCTAAGGAAGTGATTGGCTGCCAGCAAGACAGCCTTATATCCTGCCAAAGCAGCCATAGAAGATAATACATCCATGCTCTGAGCTCTGGTAATACGGGGTAGTTTCTCTAAAGCAAAGACTGTCCAACCCTTCTGCTCTAAAGCTTTGAGAGCTTCTGGATAGCGCCAAGCTTGTAATATGCCTATGAGAGTTTTGCCCGTAGGAAGAGACTCAACGCTCTCCGGCATGTGCAAGCTTAGCAGAATATCCGCTGCTTCATAAACAGCCTCAGGGTTAGGAAGCACTTCCGCGCCTGCAGCCTTATATTCTTGATCAGACAAAAATATACTCTCACCCACCCCCGCTTGAACTATTATATGATAACCCCATTCTCTCAGGCGCCGTAAGCTTTCGGGAATGAGAGGTACGCGCGTCTCTCCAAATCTTTTCTCTACCACTATGCCTACCCGCATGTCGCTCGCAAATATAGCGCAAATCCTCTCCTTTATATTTGTAAATAGTGCCGCCTATTCGCGTGCTACACCTGGCTAGGATAATCAACCGAAATGACTTCATAGACACCATTGTACGCTATTTACCCCGGGACAGATTTAGTTTGGAAGTAGCCACCTTTGATAGAAAGGCTCCCATTGCACCGCCTATGTATGAGGAAGTTGGTATTCCACACCATCTTATTCCTGTCCGGCACATGCGAGCTTACCCCAGCTATGTCTTAGCTGCCTTTAAGCTGAGGAGCCTTCTCAAGAAAAGGCAAATTCAAATTCTCCACACACATCATTACTGGGAAGGCATTGTAGGAGCCCTCGCTAAGCTCCTATACCCACCTGTTAAGTTCATACTGCATAGGCACTATACCGAAGATATAACTAGAATTACAGGTATAAAGAATAAAGTTTTACTCAAACTAGAATTATTTAGTCATAAAATGGCAGATAAAATCATCGTTTCTACAAATACCATGAAAAAGTTCATAGAAAGTTTTTACAACACAAGCAAGCTACCTCCGATAGAAGTTATTCCGTATGGCTTCGCTTTTCAGGAGTATAAATACTACCCTCCCTCTCCCGTAGAAAGAGAGAGGGTCCGCCGAGAGATGGGGATTTCTGAGAGCACTGTCGTCATAGCCAATTTAGGGACCCATAGACAGCTAAAGAATCAAATCATGCTCCTGAAGGCTTTCAGTAGGCTCTACAAAGAGAATTTGCCTGTAGGTTTATGGTTCATCGGGGAAGGTCCTGATACGAAAATGCTTCAGCAATTTGCTCAGGAGCGGGAAATACCGGTTACATTTTTCGGATGGAAGAAAGCTGAGGAAGTGCGACTCCTCGTAGGAGCAGCTGACATCATAGCGCATACTAGCTATTCAGAGGCCTTCCCACAAGTCATGGTGGAAGCCCTTGCCCTTGAGAGGGCACTAGTGATAACAGCGGTATCTGGTGCTCAGGACTGGCTAAGACACAGAGAACATGCATGGCTTATCCCTGTTGGCGATGAAAATGCTCTTTATGAGGGCTTGCGCACACTGATTAGCAGTCCTGAAACTCGGCACAGATTGGGTACTGCAGGGGCTTTGCACGTGAAAGAGCTTTTTGAGCATCATCGCGTGAATTCCCTTTATGCAGAACTATATGAATCTTTATGCTCCCTGTAAGTGTAATCATCCCGGCCTACAATGAAGCTTCTAATTTAGGGCGCCTATTAGAGAGTCTTTTGTCTCAGTCCCCACCACCGGGAGAAATCATTGTGGTAGACGCAGGTTCAACTGATGAGACGCCCACCATAGCAGAGAGCTACGGCGTGCGGGTTCTGCGAGTCAATAAAGCATATCCTGGCCAGGCGCGCAACATAGGGATTGCCCATGCTTCATATGATATAGTAGCATGCTGGGATGGGAGTATGTGGCTTGCACCCTCCTGTTTATTCTATCTCTTGGAGCCTATCCTAAGGGGAGAGGCAGATATTAGTCAAGGGCATCTTGAGATTGAGCCGCTTACAAAAGCTTCCATCCTGCAGTTCACTATTTTACAACCTCCTTATACTGACAGACTACCTACAGGTCACTTCCTTTATTGTCACCCCGTAGCATGTGTTGCTTTTCGCAAGGTGCTTTGGCAGCAAGTAGGAGGTTTTAGACCTTGGAGAGCCCGGGAGGATAGTGATTTCCGCAAAAGGATAGAAAGCACGGGAGCGCGAGTAGCCCTTTGCCCAAAAGCCGTAAGCTATTGGAATCCTGCCGAAAGTTTTGAGAGCCTCTATCGTAAAGTTCGCCTCTATGGTCGACACAATCTTCTCTCAGGCAATCCATGGGAGTGGTACGGAGGGATACTAAGAGTTTACATTTCCTACTTAGCTGCAGGATTATTGTTTTATCTATGGAAAGGCAGCTTAGTAGCCTTGGGGATATTAGGTGTTATCATGGGTGGAGGACTTATGCGAACGGCAAGAAAGATTTACCTTTACTATCCCTACTGGAAAATGAAGCACCGATTAGGTTTTTGCAATATTCTGCCTCTCCTCTTTGGAGGCACGATACTTCTCTTAGCAACAGATTTTGCTTCTTTGCAGGGAGTCGTTGATTGGCTTCTAAAGGATAAGCTGCGTTTAGACCCCGAGACTTTTCCAGAGCCTGTTATTGTAGCTTAGATATCCCAAATTTGTCTAATGAAAGCTCCCCTCATATTCCCCTCTCTCCTCTCTGCAGACTTTGGACGGCTTGCAGAGGAAATCAATACTTTAGAAAACTTAGGCGTGGAGGGACTACATTGCGACATAATGGATGGCGTATTTGTTCCAAATATCTCTTTTGGATTACCCGTATTGGAGGCTATACGCCGTTACAGTACGAAGCCATTAGATGTGCATCTTATGATTCAGCATCCAGAGCGATACATAGAAGCCTTCGCAAGGGCAGGAGCGGATATTCTTACTTTTCACTGGGAAGCTACGCCCCACGCCGATCGCTTAGTTCAGCAGATACGCATCTTTGGCAAAAAGGTAGGCATAGCCCTAAATCCCGCTACTCCCGTAGAGGTACTACGGGAAATCTTACCTGAATTAGATTTAGTATGCCTAATGGGAGTAAATCCGGGTTTTGGCGGGCAAACATTTATACCCTATGTGGCTCACAAACTCCAAAGGCTCGTAGAGCTGCGAAGCTTTTTAGGGGCTCACACCTTTATAGAGGTAGACGGGGGTATTTCGCAGGATACTGCACCCCTCGTAGCCTCAGCAGACATATGGGTCGTCGGTAGTAGCCTCCTAAATGCTCCGGAGCGGTCTGCTGTCCTACAGAGCTTGCGTAAAGCCCATCTACCGACTACTTAAAAATAAGTGATTGCTAAGTAATGCGTATATTTGCGCTGCTATGACATCCATAAGAGTATGTGCTAAGCTTGTCCCTCTCCTTTCTCTCCTCTCCTTGTGGGCACAGGAGGTAGAAGAAAGAGAAGATGAAGAAAGTATAGAACCCCCCTACTATCATCATAAGCCCAGCCCCTGGCGATGGGAGCTATACTCCGAAATTGGCTACAATCAATTCTTAGGTATTCCAGAAACCCTTCGCAATTCTCTGGAGGGCTTAGGCTCAGTAAAGGTTAACCTGTACCTCATGCCTATGCTCCATATCGGTCAAGCATTCTACATAGGGACAGGTATAGGTCTCACTATTCGGGAAACGCGGTTTGAGGAACCTGTAGCACTCTTTCCTCAAGCTGATAAAAGATTAGGATACAGAATAGACTCCCTGTCCTCTAATATTCGTGCTAAAAGCAAGCTGCAATTAGGCTACTTACGGATTCCTTTGGAGATAGGGCTGCTATATAGGAAGTTCAACCTTGCTTTATACGGGTATGGAGAGCTTCTCACTTGGGCTAAGCACAAGCGTAAATATCGTCAAGGAAGTGAACTTAGCCGCACGGTGGAGTACGGGAACAGGCTTTTTCTTACCGAGCCCCTCCAATATGGTGTAGGCGTACGATTGGGATACAGAGGGCTGGGATTATTTGCCTCCTATAATCTCTCTTTTCTATGGGAAGAAAGTAAAGGTCCCAGGCAGGTACGTCCTTTCCAAGCAGGCTTATATTTCTTTGACGCTCTAAGACTTGGAGGAAAAAGACTTCATAAGGGACGGACAACTGCTATCAGACTATAAGAAATGGGGCTTTCTCTTGGAGATCCACCTCGCTATCAAGGATTAAGAGCTAAACTTATCTCCCATTTGGAGAAAAAGGGTATCAAAGATTTGGTAGTTCTTACAGCCATGAGGCGGGTTCCACGACATCTTTTTGTGGATCCCACTTTTATTGAACATGCATATTCAGACCAGGCTCTGCCTATTTTGTGCGGTCAGACTATCAGTCAGCCTTATACAGTGGCTTATCAGACGGAGCTGCTCCAGGTGCATCCAGGACACAAGGTTTTAGAGGTAGGCACTGGCTCTGGCTATCAGTGCGCAGTGCTGTGCGAGTTAGGAGCGGAAGTTTATTCAATAGAACTAGAACGAACCTTGTACGAAAGAGCAAAAGCATTATTGAAAGAACTGGGGTATAGGCCTCTCCTCCGCTGGGGTGATGGTAGATTGGGGTGGCCTAATTATGCGCCGTTTGACCGTATCTTGCTCACTGCGGCTACTGAGGAGGTACCCCTTAACCTAATTGCTCAGCTTGCAGAGGGAGGACGCCTCGTAGCCCCCATAGGCAAAGAGAATACACAAACTATGATGGTAGGCACTAAGATAAAGGGTACCATGAAATGGGAAGAAAAGGGAACCTTTCGCTTTGTGCCACTGAGAACTGCCTAATCTAGACGGCAAAACGAATATAGATTATATCTCCATCCTGGACCACGTAATCTTTTCCCTCTAAGCGTAGCTTGCCTGCTGCCTTTGCCCCTTCTTCTCCTCTACATTCTATAAAATCCCAGTAGGATATGACTTCTGCTCGGATAAAGCCACGGGCCATATCGGTATGAATTTTTGCTGCTGCTTGCTGGGCTGTAGTTCCTTTTCTAAGAGTCCAAGCTCGGATCTCCTTAGGTCCCACCGTAAAAAAAGTAATCAAACCCAGTAACTGGTAAGCATGCCGGATAAGTTGCGGAAGAACAGGCTCTTCTATCCCATAGAGACTCATAAAGGCCGCTCGCTCTTCCTCAGGTAAAAGGACAAGCTGGGCTTCCAAAGTAGCACAGAGCATTATGAAGGGCATATTTTCAGCTTCAGCCATACGGCGTACAGCTTCCGTCATGCTATTTCCCCGAGGAAGGCTTGCTTCATCTACATTTGCTATGTACAGAACTGGCTTAAGTGTAAGAAGATGAAAGGTCCCTAAAAAGGCTCTTTCTTCTTCGCTGAGGGGTAAGTTTCGCAGACTAGTCATAGAAGAAAGGTAGGCTCTGGCCTTTTCTACGACCTCCAAACGCTTTTGTGCTTCAATGCTACCTCCCAATTTAGCCTCTCGTTGTAGGCGGGGCAGAACCTTATCTAATGTCTCCAAATCTTTGAGCTGTAGCTCTGTATCTACGATTTCCTTATCTCGTAGAGCGTTGGGAGACCCCTCCACATGGAGAATCTCCGGACTCTCAAAGCACCGAAGTACGTGTAAGATAGCCTCCACCTCCCTGATATGAGATAAAAATTGATTACCTAATCCCTCCCCTGCGTGGGCACCTTTCACTAAGCCCGCTATATCTACTATTCTTAGCGCGGTGGGAGTAACTTTTTCGGTAGGGAGTATTGTGGCTAATTCATGAAGACGAGGATCAGGTACAGGCACGATCGCCTGATTAGGCTCAATTGTACAGAAGGGGTAATTAGCTGCTGCTGCGAGGGCGGTACCCGCCAGGGCATTGAAGAGTGTAGACTTACCAACGTTTGGCAGACCCACTATACCACAAGCCAGACCCATAGATACGCAAATTTTGTACTTTTGGATTGGAGAGGTGCCGGAGTGGTTGAACGGGCCTGACTCGAAATCAGGTAACTCGCCTAAAAGCGAGTTCGGGGGTTCGAATCCCCCTCTCTCCGCTTGTGTGGGGACTTAGAGGAATGACTTCAAATCATAGGGACTATACATACCCCATGAAAGATATGCAGGGAGCTGATGAAAGCTAGTCATACACGTCCCACTGCACACCGAATGTAAAAGCTCTTCCCGGCATAGGATACCACGCCGTAAGATAATAGCCTTTTCGCAGTAGGCCCTCCGTAGCCCGTTCTACACGCAGGTATACCATGACTTGCCGAATATGAACTAATAGATACGGGTCTATCCACACATACTCTCCTTGAAGGGGCACAGAAGGAGAGAGAAAAAATATCCCAAGGTGCGTTTCATAGTTCAAGGGTCTAAAAGATGAAAATCCTTGTAAGCGTAAGCCTATTTGATATACAGGTATTCTACCAGGGAGCTGCCATCTTACAAAAGGCTGTATCCACCCACTGGCAAGGGGGAGAACTTCTTGCCAGGCTCTCTCTTCAGATGAATAAAGCTGCTGTAGATTCACGCCTGAAATTAGACCTATTCGTTTTCCACTTACTCCCCCTTCCATAGTCAAGCCATAGCTTTGCATTCCAGCCCCTACAAGCTTTCCCTCTATCCATAGCCAGGGTGAGTGAAAAGTGGTGTGCCACAAGAAAAACTGTAAACTTGGATGAGTTGAATCAATAGGACCTAATGAATAGCTGCCCCAGACATGAATTATCCTCTCGTTGGGAAGGGACTGATAGTCAAAAAAGCCATACTGATAAGCAAGCCATGGAGGATTACGAGATATGTAAAGGGCACCTACACCGTAAGGAGAAGGCTTCCAGCTGAGCTCTGTATAAAGATAAGGGGCAGGTGCTCCTTCCCCTCTCCATAACCTATATAAGACAAAAGCTCTTAAGGAGCGTATTCTCATCATACTCTCCCCCTCCAAGCATCTGAGGCGAAAGGAAGTAAAAGGTGCTTCCAAAATAGACCTTAGCTGTTGGATACGAATTGAGCCCCTCCAGTAGGGGTTCCAATACAATGTTAAGCTTACCCCACGAAGGTACTGGCGCACTCCCCAAGACCTCTCTAAACTATCCGGAAAAAATGTTGAAGAACTATGCTCTTCTATAAAAGGACTCTCTGATTGAAGACGGTCCTCAGTGAGACGATACTCTATCTCCATCCCGAGAGAGGGGGTAAATCGCATTCCGCCTGAGCCCTTCAGAAAACGGTACCACCTTCTCCATCGCATTCCTGGTGGTATCCTTACCCGCTGTCTTTCTTTCCCAAAGGCATCCCAAGGTGAAGCAGAACTGTCATAAACCACCCCTCCGTTTAGCTGGTCCTGCAGTTGATTCCAACCTGCCTGGAGTTGAAGCCAGTTCCAGCGAGTGAGGTAAGCATATCCTGCGATACCCGCAGTGTAGTGATCAGTGGATTGCCCAAGATATTCACCTTCACGGGTACGTCGCCCGTAAGCGAAGGATAACCCTCCACGCCTCTCGAAGGTTTGTCCATGCTGTACTGCAAGTAGTTGAGTGCGCCGACTAGACTGATCAAAGCGAACCCGCGTGTAAGGACGATGACTCCAAAATAAAGGGACAGATCGTAGAAGATACACTTCTTGACTAGCCGGACTGAACGAAAGTATCTCACTTTCATATTTAGGAACCCCTCGCCACCATGTCTGATAAGGTTTGAAGTATCCTGTGCGCCAGGAGAACGCAGCTAAGGTATCCAGAGGCTCATACCAGGGAAGATAAGGTGCTGTATATCTAACTGGCTCTCCTATGCTTGTATCGGAGAGAGTAGATAGTATACGAGGCGTTTGAGCATGTCCCTCTTTTATGCAGAAGATAAGAGCCCATACAACGCCTACTCCTCTTTCTAATATGAGTCTGTGCTCTTTAGGCTTGAGCACTTCGGAGGTACTTTACAATCTACGTATCAGTTCTGTAAATATCTGCGTGAGTTTAGGTTCGGCTTCGTTAGCTACTCTAATAATCTCCTCTAAGGAGACAGGCTTCAAGTTGTCCGGATCTCCAATGTCTGTTATGATGGACATAGCAAAGACCCGCATACCCATATGATTTGCAACGATACATTCTGGCACAGTGGACATGCCGACCGCATCCCCCCCAATAATGCGGAGGAAGCGGTACTCCGCACGGGTCTCCAAGTTAGGTCCAGGCACTGCTACATACACTCCTTCCTGCACAGGAATTTCAAGTTCTTGAGCAACTTTTCGGGCCTGGGCAATCAGCTCAGGCGTATAAGCTGCACTCATCTCAGGAAAGCGCGGACCAAACTGATCTAGATTTATCCCTCTGAGAGGATTCTCAGGAAGGAGATTAATATGGTCCTTGATTATCATCAAGTCACCCAGCTTATAAGTTAGATTGAGAGCTCCCGCAGCATTAGAAAGAAGAAGGGTATGCACTCCCAAGAGCTTCATAATTCGGATGGGGTATGTGATTTGATACATCGTATAGCCCTCATAGTAATGAAAGCGCCCCTGCATAGCTACCACCCGCTTGCCCGCAAGCCTCCCAAAAATGAGCCGTCCAAAGTGACTTTCAACCGTACTAATCGGAAAATGCGGTATAAAATTGTAGGCAAGTTGATGCTCTTTCTCAATCGCTTCCGCAAGGCGTCCCAGCCCAGTACCTAAGACGATGCCTATTTCTACTTCTCCTGTGAAATAGTGCCGGATATACTCCAGCGTCTCTCGGAAATGATTATATGCTTCGGATGTGGTCATAATTCAAAAAGGAAGATAAAAGATTAGATAAGGTATTCTCTGCCCTTTCTGTATCAAAAGGCTGCATTTGTATCTGCAAGGCATACAAAGGTATATCGGTAAGAGCGGATACAGCTGGACTCTGGTATAGCCGAATGAGGTCTTTCTCTGTAGTAAGAAGGAGGAGGTCGGAAAGCTGATATTTGCGACATGCACGCCAGTAGAAGTAAGCAAGGCGAGCAGTAACCTTAAGAGAAAATGTGTAATGATCAGGAAATTCAAACTTCTGAAGCACGTACACTTGAAGGTTCCGAAGGGTCTCATAAAAGCTCTGAGGATGAGCTATTCCACAAAAGGCAATACAACTTTTATAACGGATATCTTCCAGAGAGAGTGGGGGCAAGTCAGGGAAGGCCTCTCTCAAGCCACTAGGAGAGTAGAGAAAAGAAAGGTAAGGTCGCCTTAGGTGATACTTGAGCGGTCGATAAGGCTGAGTCCTGTAGTTCAGTATCAGAAGGTGTGCCCTATGATAGCTGTGTAGAGGCTCTCGTAGCCTGCCAAGAGGGAAAAGCCAATCTTTCCAAGGCGGTCTCATAGAGTCCACGACGAGAATCTCCAGGTCCCGATGAAGTTGCCGATGTTGAAAGGCATCATCTAAGATGACCACTTTGAGGTCTGGATACTTTTCCAGCAATCTTTTGCCACCACTGTATCTATCCTCACATACTGCCACGGGGATTTCTGGGAAGTACCATTTGACCATAGCAGCTTCGTCCCCATAGCGGCGAGCAGGTTCAAGTCCACTCAAAGAAACTTCTAAAAAACCCCTCGTGACCCGCTTATAACCCCTGCTAAGATAGGCTACACTTATCCCCCTTTTTCTGAACCATGAAATGAGATAGAGGGAAAAAGGAGTCTTTCCTGTACCCCCCAATGAAAGGTTGCCTATGCTGATCACAACGCAAGGAAGCTTTCGCACTTTGATCAACCCCCTATCATACAGCCAGTTCCGAGTAGTAATAACTATGCCATAGAGCACCGAAATAGGTAAAAGGAGAATCCCCCTCACTATTTTGATAATCACTAGGAGCCTTTGCCTAAGGCTTTGCATGTGGCAAAGTATGTAGTTTTGTGTGGTGAATGAATTTAGGGTCCGGTATGATTGGAGCCGAGAAGAGGTAGCAGCCCTCTACAATCAGCCTTTACTAAAGCTCATATTAGAAGCTGCTTCTGTACATCGGACTTATCATGAGCCTGGGGAGGTCCAGACCTGTATGCTTCTTTCTATCAAGACTGGCGGCTGCCCAGAGGATTGTGCTTATTGCGCACAATCTGTACATTACTCAACTGGCATTCGACCCCACAAGCTCATGGAGGTATCAGAGGTATTAGAAGCAGCCCGTCAAGCAAAGGAAAACGGGGCTACGCGCTTCTGTATGGGAGCTGCATGGCGTGAAGTCCGCACCAATCGCGACTTTGAGAAAGTTTTGGAAATGATTCGGCAAGTGCGCGCCTTAGGACTAGAAGTATGCGCCACACTGGGAATGCTTACACCAGAACAAGCTCAATCCCTCAAGGAGGCAGGCCTCACTGCCTATAATCATAACTTAGATACTTCCGCTACCTACTACAACCGGATAATAACAACACGGACCTATCAAGATCGCCTAAACACCCTAAGGGCCGCCCGTCATGCGGGCCTTAAGCTTTGTACAGGCGGCATATTAGGCTTAGGTGAGACAGACCAAGATCGCATAGAGCTCCTTCATACTTTAGCTACCTTCACTCCTCACCCTGAATCCGTGCCTATCAATACACTTGTTCCTATAGCTGGAACCCCTCTTGAAGATATGCCTCCGGTGAGCATATGGGAAATAGTAAGAATGATTGCAACGGCCCGGATTCTAATGCCTCGGACTAAAATTCGTTTAGCTGCGGGAAGGGAGCGACTATCTCCTCAAGAACAAGCCCTCTGTTTCATCGCAGGAGCTAACTCCATATTTATTGGAGAGAAACTCCTCACGACACCTAACGTAGAACCCTCTTCTGATAGAGCTCTATTTGAACTACTTGGATTAAAGCCTATGCCAGCTCATGCGTGAGACTAAGTCTAAGCTTCGCCTAAACAGCACACGATTTTAGCACTGGTGGTTAGAAAAGCCTTCCTTTTCTCCTCATGCATGCAGTACCCCAAAGATGGCGGGAGGATTGGAGAGTAGCCCGAAACACACCTCCTTAGGGTACAGCCCGCTTTCAGCAGCTAGGTTTAAACGAGATTCAAAAAGCTCCTCCATCTCATTGGGCAAGATTGCTGCTTTGATCAAAGCTCTTTTATTGAGAGAATGCGCAGATGAAGCTGTTATTTCGTATATAATACAGAGAAAGCTGCGAAAACCTCTGTTCCCTTATTTCATCTCAAGCTAAAGGGATAAGAAAAGCTCAATAAGATGAAGAGTTTGCCACATAACTTATAATTTTCGTTTTCTTCTTGTGCCCTTTTGGGTATAAGTTCAGGCTCACACAAAACCCTATTGAGTCTAACCTGCACTCTGAGTACGCTCGTACTATTTCAACCTTTCATCACTCTGAACGTCCACCTTAGGTACCCTTCAGTCTGCTTATTTGAATTTTTTCTAGCCCCCTGTCCTCTCAGTCTACTTTTTAGATAGCTTCAGTACTCTTAGTCCCCTAAATTCCTTTTATTAGGCAGAACCCTCATATAAAACTTGGAGCATGGAAAAAAAGCATAGAAGATATCTAACTGCCATAGGCACCTAAGAGATTGAGATGAAAGACCTACCTTATTAGCTGAGAGTGCCTAACGTCAGTTGCCCTTTCTCATAGAGAGCATTTGGCAGAGCTCCGGCTATATGTTGTGTTATTTTTCTTGGGTAATTCCGAGTAGCTTGAAATCTAGACTATCAAAATCCCAACAGACTTAGCCTATCTTGGAGCATCTTCCACTCTTCTCAGTACTTCTTTAGCTACCCTGACACAAAGAGTTTCTGAGGGGAATTCCTCTATCCAACTATCAGGTGGATGATGGCGCCACCATGTGAGCTGTCTGCGAGCATAATCACGATTTGCTCTGGTAATATTCTCATATAGAGTTTTATGCGAGCTCTCACCCCGTAAAACCTTCAAGCATTCCTTGTATCCAAGGGTTTGAAGACCAGGCACAGCAGGAGAATACCCCTTAGCTAATACAAACACAGTCTCTTCCAACCATCCTGATAGGACCTGTTTGTAAGTCCGAGTAGCAATAGCCTGATACAGCTTGTCCCGAGGGGGGCTCAAAACTACCACATAGGCGGGATAGCGGCATGTTTTTTGGGCCTTACCCCAGAAGCTCACCCAAGGGCGTCCCGTGTGCTTTAGAATCTCTATTGCTCGCTGGACCCTGTGGGGATTACGAAGGTCTATCCTAGAAGCCGTTAGAGGATCATGTACCTCAAGCCATCGCACAAGTGCCCCTATACCCTCTGCTTGCCTCCAATGCTCTATATCCTGCCGAAGCTCCATAGGTACAGAGGGAATCTCATCCAATCCATAAAGTAGAGCGTGGATGTAAAAACCTGTACCGCCCACAACTTGCACAATAGAAGTCTCATTCCATCTGGATAGAAGAGCTTCTACTTCCTGCACAAACTTCCCCGCACTAAAAATTTCATCGGGATAGCGTATATCTACCAAAAAGTGAGGTACTTCTGCCTGAATAGCTTGGGAAACTTTATTCGTACCTATATCCAAATAGCGATAAACCTGTCTAGAATCTGCACTAATTATAGGCCATCCATATTTGTGATATAGCGTGATGGCCAGCTCTGTTTTCCCAGAACCCGTAGGACCTCCAATGCAAAGCAAGAAGG
The DNA here is from genome assembly GCA_025060275.1 of Bacteroidia bacterium. GTDB lineage: Bacteria > Bacteroidota > Bacteroidia > SpSt-205 > SpSt-205 > SpSt-205. The sequence goes on from JANXCJ010000019.1 coordinate 20,384, forward strand.
GGCGATTCTTCATCCGCGCAAGAGAGCATATAAGATTGCCATACGCATAGCTACGCCATAGGTAACCTGATCTAATATGAGATTAGGTTCCCAGTTCTGCAGTGTAGGGTCCAATTCCACACCCCAGTTTATGGGGCCTGGGTGCATGATTACCTGCCCCTTACTCAGGTGATGAGGCTTTAGTTGATAAAAGCGGCTGTACTCCTCCCAGGAAGCAAGAGGAGGACGCTGCTGCCGTTCT
>JANXCJ010000001.1:0-2781 GCA_025060275.1 Bacteroidia bacterium
TAGTGCGTATCAACGATAGAGGCCCCTTCAAGCCTACACGGATTATAGACCTTTCCGAAGAGGCAGCAAAAGAGTTAGGTATATTAGCCCGTGGCATAGGGCAGGTCCGTGTGGAGGTTACTCGCCTCCCGGATGAAACCCCTGCTCCCTCCCCCCCGCAAACAGAATTTTATGATACAGAAGGACACCCTATCAAGCCTTACCCCTACGGTGTACAGGTAGGGGCATTCTCAGAGTCCGCTAATGCTTATGTCGTAGCGAAGAATGCATGGAAAGAGATCCGAGAGAAAGTCTTTATCTGGCGTGCTAACGCAAAAGGCAAGCCTCTCTACCGTGTCATCATAGGTAGCTTTAGACAAAGAAGAGAGGCAGAGAAGCTCCGAAATAAACTCAAAAGTGAGGGATGGCAAGCTTTTGTCGTACATTTGCCTTTATGAGTGATTCAAGAGGGAGTAATGCTTTTTGGGCTTTCCTAGCTGGCATAGCGGTGGGGACCGTGGTAGGAATTTTGATCGCTCCGGATAGTGGGGTCAATACACGCCGTAGACTTCGTCAAAAACTGGCAGAGTACTGGGATGCAATACGAGGACGCATCGGAGATGGTGCGAAAAGCTCTTCCTATGAGCAAGCTCGTCAAAAAGCTTTTATGGAGAGCGGGCTCCGACCAGACGAGTACAAGAAGGCAGAACAGCTACTCTTAGAAATAGAAGGGTTGTTGGGAGAAGTACGCAGCACTACTTCTTAAGTACAGAATTTTGCTATTTTTGCGCATGCCTATGCGGAAGCTCATAGCAGGAGTGGTTATAGGGATGTGGATAAGCTGCACCTCTGTAACAAAGGAAGGGGAAAAAGGATTCCCCTCCACTTCTAAGGATACTTCATCCCAAGCCGCTACCTCTCCAGCTGAACCCCCAGCCAAAATCCGATTTGACAAGATGGAGCATAATTTTGGCAAGATTCGGGAGGGTGAAAAGGTTTCCTACCGATTCAAGGTTACTAATCCTGGAACTGTACCACTGCGCATCACAGATGTAAAGCCTTCCTGTGGCTGTACCGCCCCTGCTTGGACTAAAGAACCTATACCCCCAGGTGGGGAAGGCTTTGTGGAAGTGATCTTTGACTCACAGGGACGATCCGGAGAGCAAATAAAAACAGTAACGGTTTTCGCCAATACCGACCCTCCATCTCATATGTTGCGTTTTCGAGGAGAGGTTATTCCTGCCAATAAGCAATGAGGTTTCTGCCCCTAACTATCTGGCTGGATAACAATCCGCAAGGTGGAGTGGGACCTACCCCCCTGCTAATCCAGCTCGTATTTCTCGTAGGGATATTTGCTGTATTTTATTTTTTCCTTATTCTCCCCCAGCGTAAGCAACAAAGAAAGGAGCAGGAATTTAGGAACTCTCTCAAGAAAGGAGATAAGGTTATCACCACCTCGGGGATACATGGAGAAATCGTATCAATAGAGGGTGATACTCTTCTCCTTGAAGTAGATAAAAATGTCAAACTAAGAATAGAGAGAGCCGCCATTCGCGCCTATGCTCAGCCCCCCTCTAATGCATGAAGTGGGTTTTATATGGAGCCCCCGTAGGAATTGCCCTCCTCCTCTGGCTTTTAGTTAAGCTGGATCAGAATTACAAAGTAATCCATCATGTTGTCATCGTAGAGAATAGCGGCAGCGCCCACGTGGTAGAAATGGAGGCAGAAGGGTCCGGGTATGCTCTATTATTTTGGCAGCTTCCAGAAACCCTCTCCCTTGCACGATGGTGTATGGAAGAGGGGAGAAGCCCGAAGGGTATTTTCATAAGATGGAAAGACATAGAGAGTCGGAGAAGGATACTATGTAGTCAGCTTCAACCTCGCCGTTACCAGCCTTCCATTCACTGGGTTTTGCCACAAGAAGCTGATTTCGTAAGCCCCCCCAAATGGAAAATTGATATCATATGGGTCTCAGCTAATTATCAGCCCCCCCCGTGGGAGACGGAGGTAGTAGCCAGACTAGGAAAACATCTTTACCCCATAGCTCTCACCCTACAGTGGAGAGTATATCCTGAAACTCTCTGGGTGGAAGCAGAGATTGCCCGTTATATCTTAGCTACTACATCTGTAAAACCCAGAATAGAAGGAGCCAACACAGAGCGTATAGAGCTAATTCCTCCCCAGGTCAGAGTCCAATTCCTTGTACCCGAGCCTTACGCAGACCGGTGGAGCCCAGCAGATTTTGAAGTAGTGGTTTCCATGCAAAAGTTACTTCCTGGAGATACAGTAGTGTATCCTCATCTCGTTCGCCGCCCACCATTTGTGAGGAAAATTCAGATTGATCCGCCTGCTTTAGGATTTATTCGCATTAGCTATCTCCAAAATGAAAGATGAAAGCACTCCTCGCGTCATATCGGTTACAGGTGGGATAGGGGTAGGAAAATCGTTTGTTCTTCGTAAGATTAGGGAGGCAGGCTACCCCGTGTATTATGCAGATATCCGTGCTAAGCAGCTAATGGAGGAAGATGCTGAGCTAAGAGAGGCTATAGAAGTTGAATTCGGCAAAGCAGCATATACAGCTCAAGGCAACCTCAACCGGTCCTATATCGCAAGCATTATATTCTCAAGCCCAGAAAAGAGAAAAGCATTAAATGCCCTCGTACACCCTAAGACCATATCAGACTTTACAAAATGGGCTAAGCAAAAAGGCCAGGAAGGTCATAAGGTAGTTTTCAAGGAGGCTGCACTCACCTTAGAAGCAAATGCTTTGCAGGCAGATATGACGCTCGTGGTAGTATATGC
>JANXCJ010000001.1:2791-39630 GCA_025060275.1 Bacteroidia bacterium
TGCTTCAACGAATACAGAGTCAGTGGCCCGAGTGGCGTAAAATAACATTTGCTGATTTTGTTATTGTAAATGACGGCTATCTACCCCTTGCTCCCCAGATTAGTTATCTATTCCGCCATCTGAAGCTACCATTTCCCCCCTAAATTTGCTCAGTGCTGCGGGGGTATCGCTTTGGGCCCTATAAGCAGGTACGCTGGGAAAACGAGGAAACTCTTGACTTCAATACTCTGGATGACTGCATCTGGGTAGATGCCTGTAACTTAAGTCCCAATCAACTTCAGAAATTAGAGGAGCATTTCAATATCCGTTTTCCCTCTAAGCAGGAGCAGCAAGAAATTGAAACAAGCTCACGCTATCAGGAGGAAAATGGGCAAACACGCATCGTGCTTAGACTCATTGAGGTCAGACCCAGTGAAGAAGGATTGAACTTGAATGAACAGACCCTTAGTCTGATATGGAAAGAGAATAAGATATTTAGCTATAGAACAAATGGTAGCAGAACAATACAGGAACTGATCAAAAAGCTTAAGAATAAGCCTGACAACTTCCATGATTCTTTGGAATTACTCCTATCAATTTTTGGACAGATTGTTGATACTGACGCAGATAACATAGAACTAATCTCTCAGCACATATATAGAATTGCTACTTCTCTTCACGAAGTAGGCTTTGCAGAGCGGCAGCGCATCATCCTACAAACACAAGCTCTGCAAGAATTTATTATTCGCATCCGAGAGGGTTTATTTGATATTCAGCGGGTGCTCTCCTCTATGATCCGCTCAACTCACCTCACAGATAAGCCCCGAGATATCCTGAGAGCCCTTCTCAAGGATATAGCCTCCCTAATAGATCATACAAACTTTAGCTTTCAGCGGCTAGAATCTATACAAAACACTATATTGAGCCTTATAAATTTAGAGCAAAACAGAATAATAAAGATATTCACCGTTATTACAGTCGTTTTTATGCCACCCACACTAATAGCAAGTATCTACGGGATGAATTTTCGCTATATGCCCGAGTTAGAATGGAAAATAGGATATGTCTTCGCTTGGGCTTTGATTGTGGGTTCTTCTATTTTTACCTTATTATACTTCCGCTGGAAAAAGTGGCTATAGCTCTACTACGCAAGCCCTAATCTCAATTACTCACACCATCCCCTCAAAACTCAATATAACTTTGGACAGTGCTTGCACTAGACCCTGTACAGGAGCTGATAGGATTTGCTTGCTTGGGAGGATGGTTAGGATATATTTTCTATAGACTGGAATGGCATAGACAACCCATCTGGGTATATGGCATACTGATAGCTAAGCTCTTTGGAGCATGGGCTTTCGGATGGGTATATGCAAACTACTATTGTCATGGAGATACTCTGAGAGCCTATCTAACTGCAAGCCGCCTAACATATTATCTATCGCACACACCACAAGTTGGACTAGCACTGATGCTGAGAGAATTATCTGCCTCATGGGAAGCTACCGGCTGGAAAGTTTTTTTCAGCGATACAAAACTCTACGGATACGATTACGACTGGAGCGAACCTTCAAACTATCGTTTCTACCGCCTACTGGTGCCATTTTATATTGGAGCTGGGGGAGGCTATTACGGCATGCAAGGTCTAATGGCGCTCGTGGGGGGGCTTTTAGGATATGCAGCGTATCAAAGATGGAATAAACTGATAGGGTTTCCGAAGTTCTTCTGGATTGTATGGTTTTTATGGCCCGGGGTAGTCTTCTGGTTTTCAGGCGTTTTGCGAGATACGCTTGTACTTCCCCTTATGTTATATGGGGCGGCATGGGTAGTCTCTGTAAAGCGATGGAGAGATATGGGAGGGGCACTGGCCTTAGTGGCTGTGGCGATCTTGCGTCCGGAGGCTTTCTTTTTAGGGACTGGTGTAGGACTTCTCTACCGCTTTCGCTATACCTGGTGGTTATTAGGTTTAGAAGCAGTTAGTGGGGGTATATTATTCGTCAAGTGGTTGGTTCCATGGGCTTACCAATACAGACAGGAAGCCCTAGACCCCGCTTTTTATCCCGAAGTAAGCAATGCAAGTGTCTTTCACGTGAACTTTGACTTATCCCTGCAAGGCATCTTTTTAGGGTGGCTAAGTAGCACCTTATATGGACTTTTTGGTCCGCTCCCCTGGCAAATCACTAAACCTATCGTAGTTTTATACGCCATAGAGGCTTGGATAGGTGGTAGCCTGATTACATACTGGACTGCGAGAGCATGGGTTAGCAAGGGGTGGAAATGGCCTTACGTATTGCTTTTAGCCATAGGTTTGTTTGTAGTAGGCTTCATAGCCATGGCAACACCTTACTGGGGCACCTTAGCACGACAACGCATTTATGGGATGTGCTGGATAGCCTTGGGATTAGGAGGGGCGGCTCAGGAGAGTCTGAAGAATCACAATGACCCCCTGAGCTAAGCGAAATTCACTTTCTTCACTACTCCCTGCGATGTGTGGAGTAATCAAGACTGAAGGATGGAGGCGCAGAAAGTCCCATGCCTCTTGTTCTTGGGGAGGCAGCCGCTCAGGCGGTTCTTGAGGCAGGGTATCCAGAGCAGCCCCCCATATCCTTCCCTCTTTGAAAGCCTTAGCTAGGGCAGAGAGAGAAACTATCTTTCCTCTTGCCGCATTAATTAGAGCTATAGGCTTGTGAAATCTTGCTAGAAACTGCTCGTTTATACATCCCTCGGTCTCCTCTGTGAGAGGGACATGCAAGGAGATGGCATCAGCCTCTTTCCAGAGGGTCTCCAACCCCACCTCCAGAATCCCATGGCCACTAAATCCTGCTTTGTACTTATCGTAAGCCAAGACTCTGGCGCCTAACTGCTTGAGTAAGTACGCAGTTCGGCTTCCATTATTTCCAAACCCTATGATACCTACTGTCAGAGAGGACAATTCTTTCCCTATGAAAGAGTGCCGCTTCCACTCATTGTGCTCTCTAAGCATATGATGAGCTGGCAGCATTTTATGGCATAGAAGAATCAGTGCTGCTACTACATATTCAGCCACAGCTGCAGCATTTGCTTGAGGAGTTGAAAATAACAATATACCACGCTCTTCTAAGGCTCTCTTGTCAATATGCTCTATCCCCGAACCCGCTCTTATGATGTATTTTAGCCTTGTAGTGTGGCGGAGAAGCTCAGAGGTTACCTTAGGCACACCCCGCATAATCCAGATGTCCGCCTCAGGGAGTAAAGAAAGAAACTCTCTCCTGTTAGGTGAATCAATATGGTGAATCGTAATGTCAGACCAACTACTAAGTGTTTGTAAGAGATGGGGATGATAGGATTCGGTGAGAAGTATTACAGAAGCCATAGTATAGAAGCGTGTGGGCGAGAGTCTGGAGATTGTAAGTATTTTGAACCAACTCTTGGGGAGATAATGTGAGGAGTATGAGATGCTCATTAGTCTGGGTATTTCTGTCTATGCCTCGGGCATAAGCTTTTAGAACAGCGAGAGGGACGGGAATTTTTGCCGCATAAAAATACCCGGCTTCATTCCAAAAGGCAGGCGAAGGATATAGAGAGTGAGGAGTAAGTAGTTGAAGGTCTTCAGGAAGCAGAAGCCATCCTGTTTCCTCGGCTACTTCCCGAATAGCAGCTTGTAGAGGGGTTTCGTCAGCATCAACCATACCCGCAGGATGTTCATAAAAGGGCTCGGGCGCTGTGGGCCGCTCTTGCTTCACTATGAGAAATGCCTCTTCTCCACAAGAGGAAATTAGGTGCAAGCACACCGCTGCAAACTTCCCCCGATGAACAACAAGAAACTTCTGCCCCTTTTGATCAGTAACTTCCTCTACTTGTATGAGGGGATGGTGCCAGAGCACTTGCTTAGTTTCACTCATGATTGGAGGACTTAGATGGCACAGAGGGCGTAATGAGACCGCCTGCCACTACAAATCGGAGAGCATCTGCACTCTTCATCCCTAATTCGCTCACCTGCTCAGGAGATACAAGTAGAAGGTTTCCCATAAAGCTAAAAGAATAGGGTAGATACACCGCTACGAGAGGCTTATTCGGTAAGGGGCAAGTATGAGTCAAAAAGCCAATGTGATAGACAGGTACGGTGGGGTCTGGCTGTACCAACACAGGTCTATCAAAGCGAAAGGAACGCCTAGAGTCGTCTATCAGTTCCCTTATAGAAGCGTAGATAAAACCTATAAGCGGGATTTTTCGGATTCTTTCTTCAACACCCGCGATAAGAGTAGGCCCTAACCAGTGAGTGCTTATGTATCCCAACACAGTTAGTCCCACTATCAGCAGAAGAATACCTAATCCCGGAAACCCCACAGGAAGTATGCTATCTATGGCATCTAAAAGAAACCAGAGAAGATAAAAGGTAACGATAGCAGGTAAAAATAAGATCACGCCTCGTATAAAGTACCTGACAAAGAGTCCGATAAGTTTCCTAAGTAGAATAAGAAATCTCATCAGAAGAATGTCCATTTGAAGCAGAAGATTCTAAATTACGCAGAAGGCGAGGTAATCGTCCCATAGAGGCAATCTCCCGCCAAGCCTTCTTGACTTCCTTTGCGACGAAGCCAAAGTATACCTTAGCTCCCTCTAACGAGGTCAAAACTCCTGATTTAGCTAGTACAGTGGCTCTCGCCCCTATCCGAATGCCACTGGGTATACCTACCTGACCCCATAAAATAACCCCATCTTCAATTACACACGCACCTGCAATTCCTACCTGAGCCGCTATTTGACAATTTCTCCCGATAAAAGTATCATGGCCTATTTGTACCAAATTGTCTATCTTTGTGTGATCTCCAATATAGGTATCAGAGGTAACCCCCTTATCTATGGTGGTATTAGCCCCAATTTCCACAAAGTCTCCAATTACTACTCGTCCTTTACTCAGTAATCTTTCCGAGCCGCTGGATGTCCTTTTGTAATAAAATGCTTCACCCCCAATCACACAGCCTGACTGGATGACTACATTCCTGCCGATATGCGTATAGGCACCAATGGTAACATTGGGATGAATGATAGTATCCCGTCCGATGTAACAGTAAGGACCTATTACGACATTATGCCCAATGTGGCAGCCTGGCTCTATATAAGTATGATGTCCAATTACCACATTCTGTCCTAAGATTACATTTTCAAAATTCGGCTGGACAGAGGAGAAGGTAGGAAGAATAGAGGGCTGGAAATATTCCAAAAGGCGATTGAAGTCACGAAAGGGAAAACGACTAATTAGTAGGGCTTTACCAGCAGGGGCTTCCACTTCTTGATTGAGGATTATTGCGGATGCAGGACTCTCTAAGGCTTTTTTGAGATACTTCGGTACATCAGTGAAAGTAAGGTCACCAGGCGTTACTTTGTGAATCTCATTGATACCATATATACGAATCTCTGGATCACCCACTAAAGAGCAGCCTAAAATCTCGGCTATCTCACGGGCTGTATGTACAGGTATCTTCATATACCCTCAAAGTTTTTCCAATACATAGAGGGAATAGGTAGGGGATCGCGATGGGTGTATTTGGCTTTAGGCTGAGCATAATACTGCATGGTGGCTGAATCTCCTAAAGTAAAAAAGATAAGTTGTCCGATAGGCATGCCTGCATAGATTTTTACAGGGTGGAGAACCGATATTTCTAAGGTCCAGTGGTTACAAAATCCTACATCCCCTTTGCTAGCAGTAGCATGAATTTGTATTCCTAGGCGCCCTATGCTGCTTTTTCCTTCTAAGAAAGGTACATAAGCATGACTCTCAGTGTATTCTTCCGTAACACCCAAATAAAGGACGCCTGGAATAAGGAAAAGACCCTTCGGCGGTATTTTGATCAAAGAAGAGGAATGGGCACGACGAGCATCTAAAACCGGCGTAGCATACACACGCAGGTAAGGGCCCAAATGAACATCATAGCTGTTGCTTCCTAAGGCTTCTCTGCGGAAGGGCTCTATGTGAATCTCACGCTTTTCTATGGCAGCGAGAATCTGCTTATCTGAAAGGATCATATTTTCTCAGCAATCTTTGCCACCCATGAAACCTCCTTTGAATAAGAGGGGGAAGAAAACATAGAGGAAGACGGAGCGGGAGAAGGTGTAAGAGGACTCTTTGTGAATTGGTCCAATTTCTCCAACTGCAGAGTAAGAAAAGAGCGAAGCTCCAACAAAATATCTTGTTTGCGCTGCTGGAGAGCCTGAATGGATTGCTCTATTTCTTCTTTTTTTCGTTGGAGGTTAGCAAGGACCTCTTCTGCCTTCTGGCGAGCCTCTTGAAGGATAAGAGCAGCGTTTTTCTCTGCATTCTGAAGAGTAATGCGACTATTCTCTTCTGCCTGTAAGAGGGTCCTTTGAAGAAGAGCCTCCATTTCTTTGTATCGGTTCAGCTCGGAAGTCAATTGCTCTACCTTTTGGCGGAGAGCATGACGGTCATCCAAGAGATTACCCCACTCTTGGGCTACCCTTCTGAGAAAAGTGCGTACTTCATCGGGGTCATAGCCTCGGAGAGCTCGGTTGAAGCTCTGATTTTGGATGTCCATGGGGGTAAGCATATAGCTTGACTACTTAGGCAAATATATCAAAAATCGCTCCTCTACACCCCTATCGGGATAAGGGCAGGCTTAGCGTGCTTTTCAAATTCTGAGCGATACTTTTGGACGATGGCCCTAATAGGCCATACGGCTGCATCTGCGAGGGCACATATAGTCCTTCCCTCTATTTGATTAGCAACTGAAAGAAGTCTATCTATATCTGCATAAGTAGCGGTGCCTTCTAAAAAACGATACAAAATCTGCTTCATCCAGCCTGTGCCTTCCCTGCAAGGGGTACACTGGCCGCATGATTCATGCTTATAGAATGCCGCAATTCTATATGCAAAACGCACCATGTCTGTATCTTCATCCAGTATGAGCATGCCTGCAGTGCCCATCATTGAGCCTACCTTACGTAGGGCCTCAGCTGTCATGCGCGTGCCTTCTATCTCTTGAGGAGTTAAGATGGGAGTTGAGGCACCACCTGGGACGACTCCTTTGAGCTTCTTCCCATGCCGTATTCCACCCCCTACTTCATAGACAAGGTCTGTAATTAACATCCCACTGGGATATTCATACACACCAGGACGCTGAATGTGTCCAGAAAGCCCGTATAAAACAGGACCAGGATGTTCTGGCGCACCGATTTGAGTGTAGGTAGTAGCCCCCATGCGTAGTACTAATGGCACATGAGCAAGCGTCTCCACATTGTTTATGGTGGTAGGACAGTCCCACAATCCCCGTTGCGCAGGGAAGGGAGGTTTGTAGCGAGGATAAGCCCGTTTCCCCTCTAAGGATTCCATAAGCCCTGTTTCTTCTCCACATATGTAAGCCCCTGCTCCTTTGTGTATGTACATTTGTGTGGAAAAATCAGTGCCTAATATTTTCTCTCCTATATAGCCTCTCGCATAGGCCTGATTCACAGCAGCTTGTAGACGATCTATCCAATCTGCATACTCACCTCTAATATAAACATAAATAGCATCTATTTGCATAGCGTAAGCCGCTATTAGGGCTCCCTCTATGAAAAGGTGAGGATTAAACTCAAAGATTCTCCTATCCTTGCAAGTGCCTGGTTCAGACTCATCGCCGTTAGCGGCGAGGTAGCGGCGTACCCCTTCTTTTTTGGGAGGCATGAAGCTCCATTTCAAGCCTGCGTTGAAGCCTGCTCCGCCCCGCCCCCTAATATTAGCAGCCTTAATTTCCTCTATAACCTGAGAAGGGGTCATTTCTTTGAGTACCCTTTTCAACTGCCCATATCCTCCATGAGCTTCATAGATGCTAATATCATGTAAGTTAGGTATCTTAGGAAGGAGAAGAGGTTTATAGCTGCGCCATTCCATATTCGCTTTTGTATAACATTTTTTATTCAGGCAGGGTCTTACTATGAAGAGCTTGCGCGATAGAGATGAAAGATTCGGCTTTCAGGCTGGCCCCACCCACTAGTCCCCCATCTACATCAGGTTGAGCAAAAATATCAGGGGCATTTTCAGGCTTTAAGCTCCCTCCGTATAGGATGGGGATTTTTTCAACTGGAGCTCCTAAGTCTTGGAGAATTGTACGAAGGTAGCTATGAGCTTCCTGTGCCTGAGCCGGCGTAGCATTTATGCCCGTTCCAATCGCCCATACAGGTTCATAAGCTAAGGCTAACTTTTCCCACAGAATAGGAATGCCTTGCATAACCTCTTCTATTTGTCTTTTCAGGACCAGCAGTGTCTTGCCTTGCTTTCGCTCCTCCAAAGTTTCTCCTACACAGTAGATTACTGATAAGCCTCTCTGCTGAGCCGCTTGAATCTTCTGCTGAAGAAAATCGGAGGTCTCTTGAAAGTATAATCTTCTCTCCGAGTGCCCCACGAGTAGCCACTGCGCACCACAAGCCGCAATCTGAGCTGTGGAGACTTCTCCAGTAAAAGCACCAAATTCGCCAGGGTAACCATTTTGAGCACCTACTTGAAGGCTACTCCCCTCTACAAGCTGCAATACCTCACGAAGATATAAGAGAGGGGGAAAGAGCACTGTAGGCAATTGGCAGAGAGAAGAGTTTAGCCATTCAGCTTTGAGCTGCAGTGTAAGCCTCTGAGCCTCCTGAGGGTATAAATGCATTTTCCAGTTTGCTGCTAAAAGGAGTCTCATGGGAGTAAAAGCATGAGGGGCTGAGGAAGTTTGCCTGCTGGAAGAAAGAGAACTTCCCCACCCTTCTCTCTTACTGCTGCAACTAAGAGGTCTATTGCATCCTTGGTAGGAAGAGACTTCTTATTGTTTCCTATAAGCTCTTGTACAGGGAGAGTATAACCTTCTTCCACGAAAAGAATAGGCGAAGAGGGGAGAGAATCCTGTAGCAGCTCCCATATTTCTTGGGGGGTTTGAGCCTCTGAGTAAGTCAAGAAAGGGTAATACATCTGCTCAAGCATAGCCCGCTGGTGATGTAAATATTGCTCTACATTCTGCTGAATAATTTCTGGGGAGGCACTCTCTGGTATGCCACTAATCAAATTCAAGCCTGCCTGAACCTCTACATTGCGGCTCACCTCTTTGAGGATACGCTCTTCGCCCATGAGGATGACAGGCACTTTTTCCTCTTTTAGGTAAAAATGTACGACTTCTCTCAGAGTATCCGCATACTTAACAAGAGCCATGGTATAGGAAGCGCGAGCCATTTGGCTAAATAGCTCATTGTATGGGGAAGGCTCTATACTGAGATGCTGAAGCTGATTACGAGCCTTATGGAGTTGTTGAAGGGCCTCTTTGACGGAGGACTGGAGGGGAAGTGGAAAAAGACGACCTCCTACACCCTCAAACCATCTCGCAGTATTCTCTGATACAACCCCTACAAAGACCGTCTGCACACGATAGAGAGCATACAACGCAGGATAGGGCTTAAGGTTTTTACCAATAGAAATATCCTCTTCTAAAGGAAAGGGTAAAAATACGGCCTCTGCAAGTGTAGGGGTTACAGCAAGTAGCCATGATCCCCCATGCCATGAAGACTCCATAACTTGGTTTATCACATACTCTAAGTTTGTACGAAAACTCTCTACCTCCTTGCGGTCAGGATGCTTAGCTAGGGCTTTTTCTGCTTTTTCTTGCACTTTAGCAAGTCGCGTGGGGTCAATAGGCACCTCCTCTGGTGGAATCAGCACATAAGCTGTAAGAGCTATGGAAAAGCTCTCCTGTTGAACTAAATGACGCACTCGTGTTACCCTTAGCGACTCCATATACTACTCCAATACCCTAACTTTACAGGCACTTCTGCCATAGAGATGCAAAGTAAAAGTTTTCTCCTTTTCATATTAGCAGTTGCGGTATTAGGTACAGCATCTACACTTTGGCTCCCGCACTGGAGTGGCAGTATGTACGTACTTATGATAGTAGGATACTTTTTTCGGGGAAGGTTTTTATGGACACTCGCAGCAGGAGGGCTTTTGGCGATAATATGGCTTTTAGCTGCACTAAGCTGGGACATTCCCAATCAAGGTCTCTTAGCTAACCGAGTGGGTACTCTATTTGGTATATCTCGAGGGGGTACTTGGCTGATCACAGCAGGGATAGGGTTCATTCTAGGCTTTCTCGGCACTGCTGTAGGACAAGCCCTTGCGAAAGTACTCCCTCAAAAACCGCCTAGGTGGAGTGAGCGCCGCTGAGGATACAAAACTTTCTTTGCGATTACTTATCGGATTTGGGGTAGGAGCAGGCACAGCTCTTCTATTTCGGGCTTGGGGGCTACCTCAAGAGGCTATACTTCTCATAGCTCGTATGCTTGGCGAAGTATTTCTGCGCATGATCTTTATGCTTATTTTACCGCTAATAATACCCATTCTGATTTTAGGGGTACAGCGGCTCACAGAGACAGGAGCGATGGGGAAAATAGGCATACATACCCTCTTTACAGTACTGGGGCTCACGGCCATAGCCGCTTTCATAGGTCTAAGTTTGGCTAACTGGATAAAGCCAGGCAGCACTATCTCCTCAGAGACGCAGCAGCTTCTTACTAAGCGCTTTGGGCAGGCCACACCCACAGCCAAATCGCTCTCCAATGAATTCTTCTTATCCCTTATTCCCAAAAATCCCTTTAGGGAGATAGCTATGGCATTTAGTCCTGAGCAGCAAGGGGGACTTTTAGCAGTGGTGAGCTTCGTTTTACTTATAGGCTTAGCCCTAGCTAAGCTGCCTCCTATACAGACACAGCCCCTCTACCACCTTCTGGATGTGGTTTATCAAGCCAGTGTGTGGCTCCTTATGCAAGTCATGCGATGGATAGCCCCCGTAGGAGTATGTGCTTTAGTTTTTCAAGCTGTGATCGGCTTAGGCTTGGAACTTTTTCCATTATTGGGCGCCTATATGGGCACGGTTATCTTGGGACTTCTTTTACATGGGTTAGTTACTTATGGGCTTTTTCTATGGCAATTGGGGCGAACCTCTCCCTGGCAGGTTCTACAGAATAGCCTGCCTGCTCTCATTCTGGCATTTTCCTCAGCAAGTAGCAATGCCACACTTCCGACAACCCTGCGAGTTGCTACCCAGCGTTTGGGGATAGCTCCACCTGTAGCCCAATTCGTTATCACCCTCGGCGCGACAGTCAATCAAAATGGAACAGCCTTATACGAGGGAGTAACTTTACTTTTTTTGATGCAAGTTTTTGGCATTCCTCTCAGCTTGTCTGAGCAAGTCTTAGTTGTAATATTAGCGATGTTGATTGCAATTGGAGCGGCTGGTGTACCGGGCGGCTCTCTCCCTCTCTTGGCAGGTATATTACCTATATTTGGCATTCCAGCAGGTGCTATTGCTATAATATATGGTATTGATCGCTTTCTGGATATGCTGCGCACGACTTTGAATGTTTATGGAGATTTAGTGATTGCTACTTACCTAAATCGTCTGTACCATGGAACTCATTCGGACACGAGAAGCACTTAGGCAGTGGCGCGGAAAAGCGCAGGGCAGCATAGGCTTTGTACCTACTATGGGCGCCCTTCACGAGGGACATCTGTCTCTTGTACGTCATAGCCTATCTCAGAATGATAGGACAGTTGTGAGTATCTTCGTCAATCCCCGTCAATTCGGAGCGAACGAAGACTATTACCGTTACCCCCGCATGTTAGATACAGACCGAAGGCTTTTGGAAAACTTAGGTGTTTCAGTTCTATTCGCTCCCCCTGAGGAAGAGATGTATAGCCCAGACGATGAAGTCTGGATGAGCCTCACCCGACTAAGCCGACTATGGTGTGGAAGCTATCGTTTAGGACATTTTGACGGGGTAGTATTAGTCCTCACTAAGCTATTTCATCTTGTAGCTCCTCATAGAGCTTACTTTGGGGAAAAAGACTTTCAGCAGGTAAGAGTAGTAGAGAAAATGGTAGAGGAGTTGTTTTTTCCTATACAAATCATTCGGATGCCTACGGTACGAGAACCAGACGGACTCGCAATTAGCTCTCGTAATAGCTACCTTTCCCCACGGGGGAGAGCGCAGGCTGTAGCCCTATACAAGACTCTTCAGTACATTCAGACTCTAGTGCCGAAGTTCCGCCTTACGCATAAAATCCTAGAAGAAGCTCGGCAATATCTCCACGAGCGTTTTCCTGAGGTAAAAGTAGAGTATCTCGCCATAGTAGATGAGTATTCCCTGGAGCCTTTAGAACACCTCTCGCAGAGCGCCAAACCGCGAGCTCTTATTGCGGCTTATGTAGAAGGGGTACGACTGATTGATAACATCCCCCTTGAAGTGCCTCCAGAAGAAGCATACACCTAACCAAACTCTTCTACCCAAACCCTCAGAGAGACAGAGCTTCAAAGGTAAAAGATAAGAGAATTGGCTTCGTCCGCCCTTTCGCTCTGTAACCCTTTTCTTACGGTACTTTTAGAAACAGGATTGTCTAAGAGTGAGTATTTCGCTTCATTTGAATATAACACATGCCATGAGGTGGGCCTCGCATAGGTAAGATTTTTTCCTAAGAGTGAGCTACGTCAGCATAGATCAGAACGCCTAAACTGCTATGGAGGCGCACTTGGCTCTGGTTAGGTAGTCCCAAGAGGCAAAGCTCTTCACTACTTGCCCTATAGATAGCGTGAGGAGAGAGCTGAGTCGGATTATGGAGTTGGGTAGATTGCTTCTGCCGCATTACCCAAGGGTATTGATGAAAGACATCAGTAGCATCAAGCTGTGGAGTATTTCCATATCCTACCGTGAAGTATCAATCACCTACCTGCGTGAGAAAGGGTTCATCAATAGCCGTAACATTTGCACATTTCCCCTCCACACCAGACGGGACAACAACTAATTCTTTGGGACACCAACTCTCCCAATCTCTAAGCACAAGCTGGCAAGAGCAGTAAGTAGATCGAAAACCTCTCTCATCAGGAGCACTAAAATATACCCACCAGACAGTTCCTTCACAGCACAAATGTGGCTGTACCTCATAGGGCGCTTGATCGTTCAACTACCTACTCACCCGAATTGGAGACGCCCAAGTGCCTCCATCGTCTGAAACCCAACATAATATACCCTCCCTACTTCTCTCAAGGAAAAGGAGCAATTGTTTATTTGGCAGCCTGTTAATATTAGGGGTTATCCTCGTGTATTGGACTGCTCAGAATAAGCACGCCCCCTGAAAAAGAAGGATTTACCAGGATGTTCCGCAGAAGCATGATCTCCATGCCCACCGCACCCGTATCCAGCGTAAAACAAACACATCAAAAGTATCTTGTTTCCCAAGACACCACAAGCTCCCCCTTCATAAGTAACAGATTTTCATAAGTTACAGGAGCGTCACGCGGAGAAATCTTGCGTAGGAGCTAAACGTTCTGCCTTGATAATATCGCTATGAATGTAACTCGGGCAGCCAAAAGGACTAGTAAGGGTATCTATGTCTAAGAGAGGAACTTGCAAATAAGGTGTGAAAAGTTTTTGCGGGGATACCAGTTTTGAAGCCAGGAAAGTAGTTCATATGGAAAGTATGTCCTAAAAAGATTCCGACCCTCACGAGTAATATACAGCCCATCCTCCCATCCCTCCGTAGCAATAGATAGAGGCTGGGGTATCTCATAGGTTATTGTATCTGCTATAAGGAAACATGCGTTGGCGAATATCTGCTGACACTTTACCTGGGCTGCCAGTGCAGAAGAGGGGATACCTCCACACTATAGAATAAGCCTAATCCCTATGATTACCTTCTGCCCCTCCTAATGTGCGGTCTCCAGTATTTTCTACGACTGAGAGAAGTTCTCCCATCAGTTCCTTTATGATGTTGTCAGCCTCCACCCTTGGGACCACTGCATATAGGTCTGGACTATTGCTGCTTCCTGTCAGGGTCCCCCTCCCATCGCTCAAGGTAAGCTTGTATAGAATAGCTCCATTAGAGAGCACAAAGAATTCTAAACGGCTTGCCCCTAAGGTAGCCCGCAAAGCATGCCACTCCTCTCCACTAAGAGGATGCGCTAAAGATATAAGATACTTAGCCCGCCAAGCACAAACTTGTATTTTTTCACACTTCATACATGACCCACACGCGCACGAAGCACATCCTTTTCTCCACCTTGAAGTCTGCTTTCTAAAAACTCAGTTTCATATATTCTACCCTCTTGAAAAAGCTGACGATAGAGTACACCATCAAAAGTAAGAGATTTCTCGGCAATTCCCGCTTTATAAACTAATGCCATTATACCCGCAAATAGCCCCTTAGCAAAGGGGGAGTGGTCCAGGGCAGGGCTGGGAAGAGCTGCGAGAGCGGTAGTTTCATACCAATTTCTAAGACAGAGGTTCCATGCTTGAGCAGAGGGTCTCTGGCTGCATTCTACGATGCCCCAGCCGATGGCAGGGAGTACAGCGGAGATTCCATATATCCAGTCTTCTGGAGTATCCAAATATGGACGCACTACTGCATCCCATTCAGCACTTTGCATTATACCTCCTAAGGTGTTGAAGGCACACACGTGCCCCGACTCAATGAGCATATCAAGTACGACCTGCCTTACCTCTTCTCCAACTACTTGTATCATTCGCTGGAAGTGACGCTCTGAAATAAGTGTGTAGTAGTTCCCCGGAAGGCGAGTAAGCACGACGCCAAAGGCCTCTATAAGCCCTGTGTCCGGGTCTGGGTTTAGAGGCAGTCCTAATACAGCGTCACGAATCTGTGCCATAGGAACCCGCGTATCACGTGGTTGCACTAACGTACCTGTCTGTGCCTTGCCTTCTTGGACAGAAGGCGAAAGCGGAAGGAGATGGGACAAGCGATAAAACCTCCAGCGCACTGCTGGGTCCCCCTGCGTAAGACAAGCCGTCTGCTCACTCCCGATGCTGCCCAAGGGCAGGTCATAAATAGCCTCTATCGCCCCTGCAATATAACCCTGAGAAAAGTAAGCTACGCCCCGTTTCCCCTTGGGACGAGATGGGAAAGTCGCTGCATAGGTATAAGCATAATGTTCATAAGGCGTAGATATTTCTCCTCCCTCACTTGTAATTCCTTGTAAGCTTATCTTTCCAAAGCCGCAAGAGCTGTATAAACTCTCCACAAGAGATTTACGCTGATTGAAATCATGGATACCCTTCTTTGTGAAAATGTTCCTGAAAAGTGCATGAGCCACTTCTTGGGCAGTCCATACTAAAACCTCTTCCACGGGATATATACCTTCTGCATCCTCAATAGAGGTTTGCAGGAAATGATTGTAGTAGTGACAATGCACTACATGCGGCTCTCCTCCTATCAGGATAGAGCCTTTCTCTAAATGGGGCTCTACCAGTGACTCCGCAGTAAGCAGGGTCATACGACTATCTGATTTTTGAAGACTTCGTGAAGGGGTAATTCTCTACCATACATTTCTCTAAGAATCGCGGAAAGCCGATGCACGACTTCTCTAGGGACCTTCGTATCAGGGTGAGGAGAAAGTAAGCTAGTCAAGGGAATATTGATATCTCTGATAAACCTAATACTCCTTATAACCACCCTATCCCATGCATATGGGCTAAGCGTGGAAATAACCCACTGCTTAATCGGGGCCAATACATATTCATCTGAATCAATCGAAGAAACGAAGTGCCTTCCCTCACCGTCAGATTTCTCTACAAGGACGGTACTACCACCCCCACTTGCTTTTCCCCAAGGTAAGAAGGTACGAAGCCAGTTCTTCCAAATAGCCATGTAGTAAAGTTATGAACTTTCACAAGTATTTTTTCTGCTCTTGCAAATACTCTTCCAAATAACCATGTAGCAAAGTTACGGCTTAGCCTTAAGCACAAAGAAAAGGTACATCCCCTTTGCCAAGGGCTCGTGATATAACTATGCGCTGTATTTCACTAGTCCCCTCATATATCTCAGTGATTTTAGCATCTCGGAATAAGCGCTCTACGTGATATTCTTTTACGTACCCGTAGCCTCCATGGATTTGTATAGCCTCTGTAGTTACTTCCATAGCTGTACGGGAAGCATAAAGTTTAGCAAGGGACGCCAGCAGCCCATATGGCTCGCCCTTATCTTTCGCTTGGGCTGCACGGAGGCATAGAAGGCGCGCAGCTTCTACCCGGGTAGCCATTTGAGCCAGTTTGAAGGCAATAGCCTGGTGTTTTGCGATAGGAACGCTAAAAGCCTTTCGTTGCGTGCTATATCGGAGAGCCAGCTCATAAGCACCTGAAGCAATCCCTAACGCTTGCGCTGCTATACCGATTCGCCCTCCATCCAGTACCTTCATGGCAAACTTGAAGCCGAAACCTTCTTCACCTATGCGATTCTCTATTGGCACCTTTACATCATTGAATATCATAGAGTGTGTATCCGAACCCCTAATTCCCAGTTTATCTTCTTTTTTACCCACTACCACCCCTTTCCACTCTCTTTCCACAATGAAAGCACTTATGCCTCTACTGCCTTGCGAGGGGTCTGTTTGAGCCATGACTAAATAGATGCCTGCCCTACCTGCATTTGTGATCCAATTTTTTGTTCCACTCAGTATGTAGTAATCGCCACGACGTATAGCGGTAGTGCGCTGCTGCGTAGCATCACTACCCGCTTCTGGTTCTGAGAGACAAAAAGCCCCAATTAGCTCTCCTTTCGCTAAGGCTGGTAAATATTTTCGCTTTTGTTCTTCTGTGCCGTAGGTCTCTATGCCCCAGTTAATTAGGGAATTTTGCACAGAGACAATCACGCTTGCGGAAGCATCTACTTTAGAGAGCTCTTCCATGACTAGCACGTAGCTCACTGTATCCATGCCTCCACCGCCATATTCAGGAGATACCATGAGCCCTAAGAATCCCAGTTCACCCATCTTACGTATAAGCTCATCAGGAAAGGTCTGCTTCTCGTCTCGTTCTATCACACCGGGTAAAAGTTCATTTTGTGCAAAATCCCGAGCTGCTTGCCGTACCATCTCCTGCTCGGCTGTGAAGCTAAAGCGCATGACCTTACAAATCTAATCAAAATCTCCTTTATCTCTCCTATCTAAGTAGTCTTCCTCAAGAAGTTTTGGCGATCATAAAGTAGCCGATCTAAGGCATATTTGCTAATTACATAGGTAAAGTAAGGCGAATGAAGAAGCCTCACATAATAGTGGAGCGTACTTGTAGGGTGCGGATAGACTATCCAGTGGTAAGTTTTACCCGACCAAAGGAAAACGCGCATTTCTGCAAGAGGGCTGAGCCCCTTCAGAGAGTCAGGAGAGATTAATTCATCTGCATAAAACTTCCCTGCATAAGCTAAAAGATACTGAGCCACTTCAAAGGAGTCTATGGGCTCCCCTGTACTGAGGCGCCAAGGCTCTCCCCTCATAGAACACTCTAAGCGCCAGCTCCTGAGAGGCGCTCCATAAAAGTCCAGCTGTATAGCTTGTAGGTCTGCTATTCTTGCATCAAAGATGAGATTAGGCTGCCACACACCTATATCTGGGTAATAGCGAGAAGTTACATAGCCTTCTAAGCCAGGGAGGAATACCTCATAAGGTTGGTCGCTTCCCGGGCGGAGCATGTACGAAGCCTTTTGGTCGGGCGTAGGCCCCCCCACATAAAAAACTTCCTTCTTACCATCTTGAAAGTACAAAGACACTTCTATCCTATGGTCCCGTAGAAACTGAAGTACGTTTCGGATAGCAGGGGGAGCCACGGGTGCGCGAGGCATTTGGGCACTCAAGGTGTGAAGGAGAGTCTTTACAGGTTGAGTAAAAGCTTCCAGCGTATCGCCGATATACCAGGTTCCTTGGCTGCGACGCAGGTCTATTCTGCGAAAAATCGTATCTCCATGCTTTTCCACCAAGGATATGGCGACTATCGCCCCTGTATCAGGAAAGGAAAACTGCCGAGCTTTTTCGGCTCTTTTCTGCACAATCCTATTACCTATGAGTACTATGACTACCCCTGCACCAATTGTCAGGAGTAAAGCTATTGTGCCAAGCGTACTCCGCTTCATACTAAGGGTTTCGCATAACGATGCTTCCGCCAAAAATAAAATCCAACCCCTACCCCTATCATAAGGAAAATGGGTAACCCTAAATTGAATACTTGAATACTCAGTGCATGGGCCCTAACGAAGGCAGGGTCTAAACGGCGCAACTGAATACTTCGACTGCGCACTTGGGTAAGGGCTATTTCTCCGGTAAGATAATCTATGCAGTTCAAGATAAAAGTAAGATTATCCAAAGGTACGTAGTCGGCGAAACGCCCCTGGACTTCCGCAGGAAGGGCAAACTCTCCGTCTGTAATCCATATAGCTTTGCCTACTAATCCTGAGCGCGGAAGGTAACGAGCAGTGGGAGGCTTCGGTGCATAATTATCTGTAGGAGGCTCCCTGTCCTGAAAGACCGACTCAAAGTATCCCTCAGTAAGGACGGCAACGGGACGAAATCCTTTGCCCTTAAAAGCTTCTGGAGCTGGAGGATTTTTGAGAGTGAGGTTAATATCTATCAGCTGCGTACCCTTCACGGAGCGACTGAAAGGCGAGGTAACCGCCAGAATGGTATGACGAAGCCCCGCTCTGAAGATAGTATCCAAACTGCTTGCATACCTGTACATTACTGCATCTACCGTACGAGTAATAGGATGGGAGGGGAAGATATAAACTACGGGATAGTACAGCCATTTCTCAGCTCCCCAGAGAGGTCCGTGATAATACCCCCGGATGACCTCTATATGCCCACAGGATAAATCTTGAACAAGGTCATAAGCTGGGCGCCACCCCCACCGAAAAAATAGATCATCAATATTGAGCTCCCTTAGCTGCGTAAGGGCACTACCCTCCGTAAGGTTGATGCGATGATAATCCAGAAGCCAGAGTATGCGACCTCCTCGCAAAAGGTACTGCTCAAGCTCATACTTCTCCCGCTCTGTAAAAGCGCTATCAGGCCCTATTACAATAATAGCAGCGAACCCCTCTCCCACTAAGCGGCGTCTAAGGCTATCAGGAAGGTAAGCCTTGGCAGGTGCTATAGCTTGCCCTTCCCGCAGGCTTACAGGAAGGAGCCGGTAGTACCTTTCAAGCTCTGCTTTGAGCTGTGGCATCTGTTCCAGGCTATATTCCCCATGCCGTGTTAAGAGCCCGAGAATGGGCTTCTCTCCATACACAGTAATCTGGCGCAGAGCAGCAGCTATTTTGTACTCTACTTCCTGCTCGGCTTCTAAGAGGTCTATCTCACCTGTAGACCTTAGATTTCCCTTCACTAAATCTACCCAAATATCTTGCTGACCACACTGAACTACCGCAATAGGATACATATATTGCCGGCGTGTCTCTGTCTGTGAGACACGGACGTTTATGGGAATAGGCTGAACACCCCTCTGCTTGAAGAGCTTGATTACATCAGGATGTTTAGCAGGATTAACGAAAGTGAAGTTCAGGGGCTTTGGAGAGATGGCTCGCATCTCGGCCAGTAGGGTCTCTATAGCTCGCTTATATCGCTGAATAGGATAGGGAAAATCTCCTTCTAAGTACACCGTGATATAGGTAGCTTGCGGGAGATGCTGCAGCAGAGAACGAGTCCCCTCAGAGAGGGTGTATCTCTTATCCTCTGTGAGGTCTATCCGAAAGAAATACAGCTGCCCTCCTAAATAAGCCAATACAGAGAGTCCTAAAATTAGTATTACCTGCACCGAAGCCCTCATGGATGGTACCGAGAAAGTTGAAGCCGTGCCAAACCTAGTCCCCCTACTATGAGACAGATAAAGTAGAGAATATCTCGGCTATCTACTACTCCTCTACTTATGCTTCGGTAGTGCTCCATGAGACTGAGCTCTGCCAAGATGCGCTGTAAAACTTTACCCACAGGCAGTTCGGAAGCAAACTCAAATCCTATCAGCCAGACAAAGCCCACGAATAGCCCTATTAGAAAGGCGATAATAGTGTGGTGTGTAAGAGTAGAAGCCCAGAGGCCCCATGCTGTCAAGCTCAGTCCTAAGGCAAAAAGCCCCAAGTATGCACCCTGGATAGCTCCGTGATCCACCGCCCATTTAGGCTGAGCTAACCATGCAATACTAGTGTAAAATACAAGGGTAGGGATAAGCGCAAAGGCGAGCACACCCGCTGCCGCTAAGTATTTTGCTCCAAGAATTTCCCAAGAAGATATCGGTGCTGTAGCTAAGAGCTCATAGGAACCTGTGCGAAATTCATCTGCAAAAGTACGCATGGTAAGGCTGGGAGCTAAAAAGAGCATAAACCAAGGAGCAATACTAAAGAAAGCATCCATTTCAGCCGCTAAGGTCTGCAGAACGCTCCCCGAAAATACCCATACGAATAGCCCCGTCCCTATCAGAAAAATACCCCATACCACATAAGCAATAGAGGAATGAAGAAGGGAGAAAGTTTCTTTTCTCCACAAAGCCAGCACAGAGTTGCAAATTTAGTAGCATACAAATAGTAGCATAGTACTCCCCGTGATGGCGCGAGACGGAAGTTCGGTTGCAAATTTAGTAGCATACAAATAGTAGCTTTATCATAGGGATGGCTCAGGTCGTAGGTATAGATGGATGTAGAGGGGGCTGGATATGTGCAGAAGTGTGGATTCACAAGAAGTCAGTCAGAAGGATAACTCTCCAAATATGGCATTCCTTCATGCAGATTATTCAAGCCTACCGCGCTGCCGAAGCGATTGCAGTGGATATTCCCATGGGACTATGGGAGGAAGGTAGAGCACGCCTACGCCCTTGCGATCAAGCCGCTCGCCTCAAGCTCAAGGGACGAGCCTCCACAATTTTCACTCCTCCCACTCGCTCTATGTTGAAGGCTCCTGCATATGAGCCTTTGCGCAGTGCAGGACTAAGTATCCAAGCCTATAATCTTATACCGCGCATCAGGGAAGTAGATGACCTAATAACTCCCAGCTTACAACAAAAAATTTGGGAGTCACATCCAGAGCTTAGCTTCACAGCAATGGTAGGAAGTCCAATCCCCTATTCTAAACATACCAAGATAGGACAATCAGAAAGATGGAAAGCTCTTGAAGAGAAATTTGGCATAAAGAGTCTCACGGAAATACGGCATTTATTAGGCTCTAATCAATTTCAGAGGGGATTTTGCCTTCACGATGTCTTAGACGCCCTGGCTTTGGCATGGAGCGCCCAAAGACGCTTACAAAACAGCGCAGAAGTATGTATGGGTTCTCCTCTGTACGATGCAAAGGGGCTCATGATGGCGATTTGTTAAAAAATTTGCTAAGGATATCCAAGATATTAAGTTATGATTCAAAAAATGGTAGTTGGTATCTTGGCTTGTTATTTATGGGCGCAGAATGTGGGCATAGGTACTACCACACCTATCTGGAATCTAACCGTAATGGTCTCCACCCAGCGCACCATAAGTAATCCAGCGACGGCGGGAATTGGGGTAGTCTCTCCGATGGCTGAAGGGGACGGCCAGCAAGCTATAATTGCATTGCACTGGTTTAATGCTGCTCTGCCTTATGCTTATCGGCTATGGCTTGGCGACCCAGACGGAGGATACGGCGTACAAGCTAACGCTCTGGAGCTGTGGGAGTATCCGAACACAAATCCTTGTTGTAGGCCGCGATTTAGGATAGCTCCTACTCGTAACCTAAATTACAATCGTCAGCCCGTAACAATTACAGCAAATAACTGGGTAGAGGCCTATGGTTTCAATGTGATCTCCGACTCCTCTCAGAAAGAGCATATCTCACCTCTACCCTACGGGCTATCAGAATTGTTGCGATTGCATCCCGTAATTTATAAATGGGACCATGAATCCTACGAGTCCCCCCCTCATGTGGGCTTCATAGCCCAGGAGGTTGGGCAGGTTATACCTGAAGCTATAGTCTCTACACCTGAGGGAACCGTGGGTATAGATGCTGCAGCCCTGACAGCTCTTCTATGCCGTTCCATACAAGAACTCGCTAATAGAGTAGAAAGCTTAGAGAAATGGTGGTTACAACGAAAATGAATAGGTTTGTCCTCCTGATTATATTTTATTCTGCATTTTGGGCTTACGCCCAGGAAAGAGTAGGCATAGGCACTGCTCTTCCTAACTTCAACCTAGAGGTATATGTACCCTATCCAAGAATTTCATCAGGAGGCGCTATCCATACTTCTAGTGTATGCGTAGCAGCCAATATGCCCCAAGACGGACAACAAGGCATTCTCGCTTATCACTTGTCTAACTCAGCTCTCCCCTATACTTGGCGCATATGGTACAGTGATCCTGATGGAGGATATGGCGTAGGGCCCCTTAATCTGGAGATATGGGAATATCCTGATCAGTGGGGGGGAGGAAGCTGTTGTCGTAGCCGCTTTAGAATAGTTACTACTTACCCATCAGTAAATTACAGCTCACTCCCTGTGCAAATAGACAACCAGAATCGCTTTATTGCATATGGATATTCCAACATATCAGACGCCAGCCATAAGATAGGAGTACGCCCATTAGAAAGTACTCTCCAACATGTACGCTCCCTCAATCCTGTTATTTTCCACTGGAAAGGCACCCCTCATGCACAAATAGGCTTTATAGCCCAAGAGGTTCAGCGCATTTTCCCAGAAGCTGTCAGAGTAGACACCTCATCCTCTCTACTTGCTGTAGATTATCCTGCCTTAATTTCCATTCTGACCCGAGCTGCACAAGAGCTTTCCAAAAAAATAGAGGAATTAGAAAAAGCTATTCAAGGGCTCGGGCGAGAACTTTCTGAGTCTCAAAATTAGTACTGCAATGCGGACCTATATATTTTTATTGGGGAGTTTCTTACTTCTTTCAGCGCAAGAAAATGTAGGTATAGGCACAGCTATTCCTATTTTCAATATGCATGTGGAGGTCCCATACTCCGTAGCGATTAGCTCTGCAGGTAATGCCGGCATTGGCGTCGTGTCCGACATGATAGCTGACGGTATCCAAAGCGACATAGCATTTCATTTGACCAATACAGCTCTTTCGAATGGTCCTTTTTTCAGCTTTTCCAAATGGTCCTTCTGGATGGCCGATCCGAATGGAGGCTATGGAGTTATAGCTAACAGCTGGGAGATATGGGAATACCCTCCTTCCTCAGGCAATCAATGTTGTCGGCACCGCTTCCGAGTATTGGCAGGAAGTACCGCAGCAGGCCCTGCTTATGTAGATGCCAACCAGGAAGTTTATGCCTACGGCTTTATCACCTACTCCGATGCTCGCTTGAAGCAATCTATATACCCCTTTCCAAAAGGATTAGAATCCCTTTCAGCTCTCCGCCCTGTAAGATACACATGGAAGGATAATAATGTGGAAAGAATAGGCTTTATTGCTCAAGAGGTAGGTGATGCTCTTCCTCAAGCTCGCATATTCACGACAGATTCATTACAAGGGGTAGATTACATAGCACTCACGGCTGTACTCGTGAATGCTGTACAGGAACTCTCTCACAAACTAAGCCTCCTTGAGAAAAAGAAGCAAGAGCTGGAAGCCCTATACCAGGCGCGACAAAAAAATCTAAGCCTTCCCCCCAAGCAACCAGGAGAGTAAAATGACTTCATGAGAGTGGCTCCTCATACCCCCCAGTTTAGAAACCTCAAAAACCTTGCGTAAAGATTGGTACGGATAATCCTCTCTACTCTACTGACTTTAAAAGCTGGTAGCGTCTAAGGACCTCCCCTATTTCCTTCAGGGGTCTACTCTAAAGATTATTCTACTACTTTGGCTTCCCCATGCTCTTTCCAGCTCTTTGCGCAGTTGGAGAAGACCGTCTCGTATAGCTTGATACGGATGTCGTGAGGGAAGCTTCAAGAGTAGCTGCATGTGATACCGATTTTGCACCTTTGGAATATCCCCATAGACAGGCCCCAAAACCTCGCCCCATTTCATCTGTTTCAGTTTAGCAGCCCACTGCTGTGCCTGCTTTTCCAATTGAGTTATGAGGGGATGATATAGATTGACTTCTATTATGCGACTAAATGGAGGGTAATTATACTTTTCCCTTTTTTTTAGCATGTTATGGGCAAATGCTTCATATTCCTGCTCTAATACCTG
The DNA here is from genome assembly GCA_025060275.1 of Bacteroidia bacterium. Lineage (GTDB taxonomy): Bacteria > Bacteroidota > Bacteroidia > SpSt-205 > SpSt-205 > SpSt-205. The sequence continues at coordinate 26,700 of JANXCJ010000001.1, forward strand.
AAATATCTGGGTCTCTGGCTTGAATGCTTGAATCACTACATGACTAGGAGTGCCTCGCCTTCCTGCCCTACCCATAAGTTGCACTAAGAGTTGATAAGCCCTCTCTTCAGCTCTGAAATCTACTCGCCCTAATAAGCTATCTGCATAGAGCACCCCCACTAAGGTTACACGTTCAAAGTCTAGGCCTTTCGTTACCATTTGCGTACCTACTAAGATATCTGCCTCATGTCTCTCAAACGCAGCTATTAGAGCCTCATGCTTATGCCCCTCTATGCTGTCTCGATCCAACCGTAGTACCCTCGCCTGGGGGAAAAATTGCCGAAGTTGCTCCTCTATTCGCTCGGTACCTATCCCAATAAAGGAAATTTTCTCACCTCCACACACAGGGCACCGAGCAGGGACTTTTTCCTTATACGCACAATAGTGGCATAGGAGACTTTGAGCCCGTTTATGATAGGTAAGCGTAATGGCACAATGAGGACACTCCCAACGATACCCACAAATCTGACACAATAATACTGGGGCATATCCACGCCTATTTCGGAAAAGGATGGCTTGCTGACCCTTATCCAGAGTTTCTAATAGGAGTTCCCGTAAAGTAGAGGAAAATACCCCTGTACTTAGCTTTTCCTGCAGCTCCACCCGCATATCCACAATATGAAGTTGAGGAGAAGAAGCAGGAATAGCCCTCTCCATAAGTTTTACATAAGCATACTTCCCTTGCTGCGCATTTTTATAGCTCTCTAAGGAGGGCGTAGCTGATCCCAGAATAATAGGAATTTGAAGTAAGTGAGCATAGTATACAGCAGCATCTCTGGCTTGATAAAGGGGTGGGCGCTTCTCCTGCCCATAGGAGGCATCATGCTCCTCATCTACTACAATGAGTCCTAATCGGCTAAATGGCAGGAATAAAGCAGAGCGAGTTCCCACAATTACATCCACAGCTTGCTTACGCACAGCCTGCCAGATTCTAAACCGTTCTCCCTCAGTGAGCCCGCTATGGTATAGTTCCATAGCTTCTCCGAAGGTGGCTCTCAGCCGGTCTAATGTTTGTTTAGTGAGAGCAATTTCGGGTAGTAGATAGAGCACCTGCTTACCCATTTGGAGTTGCGTGCGCATAAGCTCCATGTAGAGGAAAGTTTTACCACTGGCTGTAATGCCATGGAGAAGGATAGGGCGAGTGGGATTTTCTTGGAGGGCTTGTTGACAGGCTTCTAAGGCTCTTTGTTGAGCAGACGTAAGAGAATATGCCTGAAGAGGTTTAGCATATAAGAGCTGGTAATAGGTCTGAGCAGGTACTCGCCTCACAAACTTGTGCTGAAGAAGTATTTTTAGCTTTTTCCCTTCTTTGCGCAGGAGATGAGCATAAGAGGGCAAGATACCTTGAAGGCTCCTCCGTAGAATCTCCATGAAGAGAGGTTGAACCTCCTGGGGCAGACTCTCCCATGCACACTGGAAGGCTTCGGGTCTCCGCAGCTCAGGCACTACCTCCACAAAAGAGGGGGGATGACGCACTTGCTGCTTCACTACAGCTTCAAGTCTTACAGCACCTATCTTAGCCCATCTGCGAAAAATAGAGAGTAACTGAGTAGGGCTCTTGTTTAGCTGGGAAGCTAACTGGCGAAGGGAAAAACTACTCTTCCCCCGTAAAGATGCCCACAATTGCTTAGGCTTTAGAGAGGGAACCTCCCTCTGCCAGAAAATTCTCCAGTCTGAAATCGCCCCTATCCGACCAGGTAGAGCGGCATAAGCTATGTCGCCAGGCGTAGCTAAGTAGTAGTTAGCTATCCATTGGAAAAAACGAAGTCCTAGTTCATCATGAAGGGGACTCTCGTCCAGGCGTTGTAGAATTTCCTTTACGGAACCAAGAGAGGGAGGCTCTTCTATTATCCGCATAAGCAGTCCTACCGTTGGAGTATTATGAGCACCTAAAGGCACTAAAAGACGCATGCCTGGCATATAGGGGCCGCCAGCAGGAGGCAGAGCATATGTGAGCGCGTTAGAGCCACGACGACGAACCCAAACTTCACCCCACATTACTTTTGTGGCTGTATGACAAAGCTATGGATTTACCTCAGCATGATCTGGGCTCAGCCTATCGTCCCCTTAAGCCGGGTCGTTTACTATAATGATGGAAGGATTTACTGGACAAGGGAAATCCTTCTCCCTCTCTTTCAGAAGGTATTTTCTGTGAAGCTGCCTGCTTATGCTTATCCATGGAGTGTCCTCCCCCAACCTGACTACCGCATAATCAGGTGGCGAGTGAGTCCAGATACTTTCCATAAATGGACCCCTACCCAGACATTTGAGGATTTAGCTAGTTTCTTAGCCTCTCATTTGGGTTCTCCGAGCTGGATCGGCTATTTAGCAGGTAACGAGATAGAGGAAGTACAAGGGATCATAGAAAATGCTAATTCCGACGGCTCCCTAATTCTGCGAAGGGCTAATGGGGAATTATTTTGGATCCCAGGCAAACTCCTTCAATACGGCCGCACAGATGGGAATTCTCCTCGCCGCCAAGCTCACCCGGCTTGGCGTCTGATTGTAGAAACCGATACTATCTTACCCGCTGCTCGGCTGAGCATAGTAGGGTGGGATTCCTTACGACCTTGGGAAGCTTACCATCTTCTTCAGTTGAGTAGTCCTACACGAGCCAACCTTATTACCTTCGCAAAGTTACCAGGCTTTCCAGAAGATGCCGACCCCATAGAAATTTACCTAATACAAGCTGATAGCCTTTTGCGAGGCGCATGGCATCTACCCCTACAAAAAATCCATCAAGGCAGAGAAAATACCCTTACCCTTATTCAGTCCCATTTGCCCTACTCAGAGATTCACAGAGCCTCGTTGCCAGATTTAGTAGATAGCTTAGACCCTTTTCGGATTAGTCAGTGGCGGGGATGGGCAGAACGCGCTCTACAAGTCCTAAACACAGAAAAAGTTCCCCTCCCTTATGGTATCGTACAACTTTTAGATGAATCAGGCCTACCCATAGCACAAAGTATCTTGCCTTTTACCTCGCCGGGAAATACTGGCTATATTCCCCTTGCCTATAATCCTCTCCTTCAACTTCGCCTTCAGGAGACAGAAATTCGCAGAGAGAAAGCTAAAGACCCTCTTACAGGTCCTAAGATTACCCTTGTGGGCACACTCAGAGTACAAAATAACTCTGCCAAGGAGGTTCGCCTCCTTATTGAAAAGCCCGTTACAGGTCAGCCTGTGCCAGACAAATTGGGTTTTGCTCGTGCTTCTCCACTACCAGAGCGTCGCGGCCCTAATCCTCGTTACCTTCTTCAGTGGGAGCTTCTCCTTCGCGCAGGGGCTACAGAAGTGATAGAATATGCATACGAGCTTTTCCTTCCCAGCTCAAAGTGAAACTTTGCCCTTCTCCTCAGGCAAGGTACCAAATACCCAATCCCAGAAAGGAGAAGATACGCCAAACGCCCTATCAGGAGATTTGAAGTGATGAAGATGATGATGCCGCCATAAACGCTTCAGTAGGCGAGTGGGAGGATTTTTCACTCTATGCATCAGATAGTGAGTTGATGAGTATAATAAATATCCCACTATAAACCCTGCTAAAAAAGGGACACCATACCGCCCCATCAGCAAATAAAAAAGTCCTCCAAACGCACTAGCTATAATAAGGCTTGGCAGAGGCGGCATGAAGAGATGGTGAGGATCAGAAGGGTATTCGTGATGTACCCCATGGACAAGATAATGAAAGCGCTTTACCCACGGACGCTCGTCCACCCAGTGGAAAACAAAACGATGGAGAAGATATTCCGCCAGTGTCCATGTAAAAAGTGCAGCAACAAACATACCTCCCACTACAGGCAGGCTAAGCCCTAAGCCTGCAATGCTATAGTATAGGAGTCCTGTCGTGATAGGTATGTACATGCCCCAGATGACATAAGGTGATGAAAGCGTCAGAAGTTCTAATATAGGATTTTGAAAAAGACGTGCTTTTCCATGTACCTTTGGACGGATAGGCTCCATATCTTGTTAAAAATGGTATCTAATCCACAGACGAAGCATAAGGAGAGTATCTTGGCGAAGCTCCACCACGGCAGGAAGGCCTTGAGTGAGCTGAGGGAAAAAATAACCTCTCCAGTTCCACATAATATCCGGCGGATTCCCCTCGTCGTTGTCCAAAAGCGCTATCTCGTACCTCTGACCAGGATGGGAGATAGATAAGCTATCTCTTAGCACAATAGGATATGGGCTTCCTTCCGCGAGGTCGTGGAACGAGGTGAAGTCATCCCACTCGTATGCAGGCATAGTTTCCCTTCGTATGGCCACTTGGAGCTCAGGAGGATAGTCATCAAACATATCCACCCAATTTTGATCCCAGCCCTTTCCATTGGGTTTTACAGCAGGGTAATTGAATATGGCTACACTATCAATTACAGCCGCTTTGAAGGGAGGCTTGCCAAACTCACAATATTTCCCTTCATAATTAGGGCTACAAACGCATTTCCCCTCCACGCACTGCCCCCGCTGCTCATATTCTCCACAGCTACCTTCACTGCACTCCTTGACCTCCTTTTTGCACCCAGAACAAAGAAGAAGAGTCGCCAACAAGATGTACATCTTATCATTATTAGCCATCATTCTTCTGAGTGCGGCCCTGTTGCGGGGGTGGGATTCGAACCCACGACCTTCGGGTTATGAGCCCGACGAGCTACCACTGCTCTACCCCGCGATGGCAGACGCAAATATACAAATTTTTTATCTCAAAAAGTCAAGACCCAACTCTTGGGTCATCGTAGTAATCATCTCTTTTTGAGAAGCCACTTGCAAGTTGTACTTGAGCCTATTCCTCCTCGTACATCAAGTTGAATCAAAAGGCTATCCTGCCACCGCTCTGCCCATCCTTCTACCTCTAAAGCAGTATCCTGAAGCATTTGCCTAGAAAACCGCATGCGATTGAAGGAAACCAGCTGTCCTGCAAGTGTGTCTAAATAATCACCATAGATAGGTCCGGCGAGGTAAAGGGTGCGACTCACAAACGAATCTTGCCACATTTCATACCGAAGGCCGCTTCGGACCCCCTTACAATCCCGCCGCCCTTCCCATGGTCCAATAAACTGCATTCTTACATCTTCTTCACAGCTCTCCCCCCAGTATGGCAGATTACACTGGCACTGCCCCTGAACACACTCCCCACCATTCTGACAAAGGGCTATGCAGGGCGATGGCTTCTTTTGCGAACACCCAAGAAGAAGTGGCAGGATTAGCAGAAAACTTCTCCCTCTCATATCAGCTCTTTCCAGCCTTCCAAACATAAAAAGATGAGGAGGAGAAGAAACTCTTTTCTTCTCCTCCCTAAAGCAAGCTCTATACTAGTCTATTAGCGAACTATCAGCTTTACTTCTAAAGTGACTGCAGACCCACTTACATTGGCTCTTCTTATCACCCCCCAAATCCGAGAAGAAGGATTTCCAGCAGGATGCTCTTGCTTGAAAGCTAAATACTCATGAGGTCCTGTGGTGGGGCTTACAGGATTCCCCTCCAAGAGAGCCCGAGCACCATCTCCATTCCCACTAAATTTAGTCAGGGTATTTGCGCTATTTACCACGTTATAGATAGAAACAGAGTCTGTAGCTTGATTGAACTCATTCTGGGTAATGGAGTAGAATTGTGTGCGAGGTTTGTTAGAAGCAGTCCATTGTATATATGGGAACGTATAGCTACCTCCCCCTAAGGAGTCTGGCGTAACAAGGCTAGTGCGATTGTCCGCTGCTGCACCGCGACGCACTACAAGGGCAGCCACTACATTCTTTACCTCAGAGAGGTTAGTTACGCTACGAGCTACAACGTTAGAGCCCTCAAAGTAGATGAAAGGATTAGAGGCGGTATCCAAAGTAATGGTATTTGAGAAGAAACGCCCAGCTGGCTGTTGAGCCTGTTGGAAGGTAACCTTGAAGCTGCGGGAGGCAGTCTTGTCATTTTTATCTCTGACCGAGAAGGTATAAGTATAGACTTGGCCCGCCGTGCCATTTATTTGAAGGGTGGTATCAAAAGTGAAGCTACTCCCATTCGGCGCCGCACGATTAGTAAAGACAGGCGTATTCCCCCCGCCTACGTTGAAAGAGAAGGAATAGTCTTTTAAATCACCATCATCCTTACCAGAACCCTTTTGGAAGATAAGCTTAAAACGCAACTGATAGGAACCTGGGTCAAATGTAACATCCCCGGCAATTACGCCTTGTTCATTAGGGATTACGATACTCGGACCGTTTTGTTCCTTTTCCTTCTTACATCCTACTAATCCAATGGCTAACAGACTGGCAAGAATACCTGCCCCTGATACTACCTTAGCGTATCGCATACCGCTCGCAAAGTTAGCACAAAATCTCTTTTCAAAATCAAGTTCGGAATTCCAAACAGGTGCATATAAATCGCTCATTCAAAACCATAAGCCGCCTGAAATGCCTCTTTGTATTTAGAGAAGTTTGCTTTCACAGAGTATTCTTCTTCTACTATCCTGCGAGCGGTTTCTCCCAGGCGCATACGCACCTCGGGGTTCTCAATTAGATAGGAAACCTTTTCTACCCAGTCTTCTATTGTAGTGGCATATAAACCGTTGTAGTTGTCCCTTACCACTTGACAGTTCATACCTACAGGAGAGACTATAGCAGGAATTTTTAGTGCCATATACTGGAGGGATTTGAGGGCACATTTACCCTTACTCCACTCATCATCAGGCAGAGGCATTAGTCCAATATCTATCACGGAAAGGTCTTCAACCTCTGTCTCAGCCTTCCACGGAAGTACCTCAGCCGGAAAGGGGGGATGATATTGCGGCACTCCTATGAAGCGAAAAGAAATTCTATCCTTATGCCGACGATATAGAATCAGCAAAGCCTCTTCTATCGTACGCAAATGACGAAGAGTGGTGAAACTCCCACTCCATCCTATCACTAATTTAGAAGGTTGAGGGTCTTTCTTGGGGGGCACATACACATTCGTGTCAATTGTAGTGGGAATGACACGCACATCAGCTGCATATTGTCTAGCATACTCGGCTAAGTAAGGATTACAGACCGTAACCAAGCGCGCCTTTGAAAGAAGTTTAGGCAGCTTCTTGGGACTTTTCATCCAGGCGAAAGCTCTATTTTCTTCTGAAGTATCTACTATCCATATCGCGTCGTCAAAGTCTAAAATGAAAGGGCGAGAGCCAATGCTTTTTTCTTCTAGCCAAGTAGTGCCTATTGGAGCATATTCACGATGAAGGTACACCCCTTCCCAGTCTGAAGCCCGCAAAGCTTTGAGAGAAGCCTCCCAAAAAGCCCCTGCAAAGTTGAGCACCCTCTTGTGGAGAGGAGCGCCGGGACTCTTGAAGCCTCTATATCGCAGAGGAGAAAAGAAACTCTGCCATACTATTTCGTAACCTACACTGTGGAGAGCAGTGATGTATTGTTCTATGCGGAACCGAAGACTTGGTACTGTATTGGGAGGATAAGGGGTGAGAAGTCCGATTTTTTTAGTCACTCTTCCAGCCAGACAGAGGGTAGATTATCATATATCTCTATATTTTGGAAAGCAGGTGTTTTGCGAGCACCGACTTTTTTGACCCATTCACTCATCTTTTTGAGTCCCACGGATAGGGGAGTGAGGTGCTCAGGTTTTATCCCAAAGACCTCGTATACTCGGGAATGACTCGCATATGCGTGAAGCACTTCATTACGAGGAGGAAGATACCGAATCGGCTGATAAATACCCATAGCTTCCATTACTGCCTCCGCCAGTTCTCGTACAGAATAGGGAATGTCACCTCCTATGTTGAATACTTTATTGTAAGCCTCAGGAATATGGACGCTTTTAGCTATGTAGGGCGCTACATCTCCAATATAGGAAAAGGCGCGAGTCTGGCTTCCATCCCCAAATATTGTAAGAGGCTTGCCTTGTAAAAGCTGATTCATGAAAATCCCCACTACGTTCCGGTAACGATCACCGATATTTTGTCGCTCTCCATACACATTATGAGGACGGAATATGATATAATTCAGCCCAAAAAGCTCATGGGCACTGCGTAGGTCTAACTCTACTGCATACTTGGCAATCCCATAAGGGTCCTCTGGATTAGGCACCAAATCCTCATGCATGGGCAGTTGATTTTTTCCATATACGGCAATGGAGGAGGTAAAAACAAAGCATTTTATCTTATGTATTACTGATAGATTTATTAGGTTTATACTTCCGATTAGGTTATTCTCATAATTAAACCTACGAATGAAGTGGCTTAGACCTTCAGCAGCATAAGCTGCTAAATGAAAAACATAATCAAATCTGTACTTCTCAAAAAGCTCAGAAAGCAGCGCATAATCATTTATGCTCCCCTGTACAAAAGTAGCAGCAGAAGGCACATTTGACATATTACCCCCACTAAGGTCATCTAAAATCACTACTTCATGCCCCAAGCCGAGAAGAGAGTCAGCTACGTGGCTTCCTATGAAACCCGCTCCACCAGTTACTAAGCACAAGGGCATTACAGGCAAACTTATACATCTTTTCACAGTTGAGTGGAGGAGAGGTAGACTTGTTAGTTTGAGAAAAAACTTCTAACTTTACTGCATGCATAGCATACTAATACGATTACTTGGCTGCTTCGTAGGGATTTTATGGGCTCAGAATGTCGGGATAGGAACTTCTACGCCCACAGAGCGCCTCCATGTGGCCGGAAACCTTCGTCTAGATAATGCCTTCATGCCGGGAAATCAGCCGGGAGCGGTAGGAAACCTTCTCCTCTCCCAGGGGCCAGGCGTAGCGCCGATCTGGTTAGCCAATGGGGCCATAGGCTCTATTCTCATGATTGGTCCAGGCGGCACACCTGTGTGGGCTACTAATCCTATTTGTACCACCCCTACACTCAACCGTCTCATTAAATTTACCTCTACTACCCCCACAGCCGTATGCAATACGACTCTGATAGAAGAAGCAGCAGCTCCTAATCGGATTTGGAATGCCGATGGAGCAGCAGCTCCTTTTGCTACTGATAAGTTTTCCATCTACGCTTTACCTGCGGCTAGATGGGCTATATCGGGGTACTCCACAATAGATAATGGAGGAGGTGTATATGGAAGTGCAAGTGGAGCCAATGGTTATGGGGTATATGGAGCCTCTTCAAGAGACAATGGCATAGGGGTAGTAGGGATAAATACTCATGCCGCAGGAGTGGCAGGGTACTTTGAAAACATTGCTGCAGCGGGCACAGCGGGCGGAGATGGCGTTATAGGCTTTACTCATCAGTCTGCCGCCAATGGAGTATGGGGTGTAACAGACCATGCGCAAGGCATAGGAGGCGTATGGGCTACTAATATAGCGCCTGCTGGAACGAACACAGGAATCGGAGCTGGCGTACTCAGTCGCCAACGAGGCGGAAGCGCATTAGTAGTAAACATGAGGAATGACGCTTTACTCTCCCTGAATTATTATGCCAATGCCGTCATTACAGCTTATCACATGGGAGGCACTTCCGCAGCTAACGATCCCCCAGTAGGTATTATTGCCCAAGTAAATAGTGGGGATAATAACGCGAGAGCTATCTGGGGCTTTCATACAAGTGGCCCCACTAACGTAAATGCCTACGCTGTGGTCGGAGAGATGCAGCGAGGAGCTGCTTCCACGGGCCAGGCAATAGGCGTTCTTGGTATCAACCCTAGGAATGGCGTGGGAGACTGGGCCGTATATGGTAATGGCTGGCTTGGAGCCCCAAACAAGGCGTTTATAATAGATCATCCCCTTGATCCAGAGAACAAATATCTACTTCACTTCACTGTGGAAGGGCCAGAAGCCTATAATTTATACCGTGGTGTAGTAGTAACCGATGCACAAGGGCGAGCGGAAGTGCAGCTCCCCGATTACTTTGAGGCAGCTACAAAAGACCCTCAGTATATTCTTACGCCCATAGGCACATTTGCCCAAACTATCGTAGAGCAAGAGATTTCTAACAACAAGTTTGTTATTAGAACAGACAAGCCTCATGTGAAGGTCTCTTGGGTAGTCATAGCCACGCGAGATGATCCATACATGCGCTATTTCTGGAAGCCTACTGTCATAGAAAAAGAGGCCTCCCAAAAGGGTAAGTACCTTGTGCCTCAGGTGTATGGAAAGGGGACAGAGTATGGTATCTTCTCCACTCCAGCCTCTGCAATAGAAGTAAAGCGAGAAAATCAGATACCCCCTCTCTCCTCTACTGTTCTTCAGCGGCAAGAATTAAGGAAGTAATACCCCTTTCTCTGGGGGTCCCACTTTTTCCTCAAAGGGAGTGGTGTATTTCATCCTTCAGGAAAGAACCTCTCTGATAAGAGGAAAGCGAGCTTAAACATCCCGAATGGGGATGCCTAAGCTCGTTTTTCTTTTGTTCTCCTTGTATAAATTTGGGACATGGCTAAGCTAAGAGTAGATACGCTACCTCACCAAAAGGAACTTTCCTTTGTTTATCCCGCTTCTCGCAAGGTTTATGTAAGGGGATTACTATACCCCTTTCTAAGAGTAGGCATGCGGGAAATCCAGTTAGAGGACCCTGATTATCCCGTGTATTATGCTTATGACACGAGTGGTCCATATACGGATGAAGACATTACTGTGAATATTTATGAGGGGCTCCCAAGACTGAGAGAGAAATGGATACTTTCCCGAGGAGATGTGGAGAGGCTCTCTACCTTTTCTACCCTTTTAGGGCAAGAGATGTACGAAAATCCTAAGCCTACGGCATTTCCCAAGATGCATCTTCCGCTGAGGGCCAAGAGAAACCAAAGAATTACACAACTCTCTTATGCAAAAGCGAATCTTATCACTCCCGAGATGGAATATATTGCTATACGAGAGAATCAACGAATAGAGGCTTATAGAAGATTAGCTAAGAGGCTGCCCCGCTTCCACACGGGACAGGGATGGGGCGCAAATTTACCCGATGAAATCACACCTGAATTTGTAAGGGAGGAAGTAGCAGCAGGTAGGGCCATCATTCCCGCTAATATCAACCATCCTGAAACAGAGCCCATGATTATTGGCAGAAATTTTCGGACTAAAATCAATGCCAACATAGGTAATTCTATCGTAACTTCTTCCATCGCTGAGGAGGTTGAGAAAGCTGTGTGGGCTGCTTATTGGGGAGCTGATACATTAATGGACCTATCCACAGGCAAACATATTCATGAGACGCGTGAATGGATTCTTCGCAATAGCCCTATCCCTGTAGGTACAGTCCCCATTTATCAAGCTTTGGAAAAAGTAGGAGGTAAACCCGAAGAACTTACTTGGGAAATATTTCGGGAAACCCTTATAGAGCAATGCGAGCAGGGAGTAGATTACTTTACTATTCATGCAGGGGTTCGATTGGCTTACATCCCTAAGAGCATAGATCGGGTTACAGGGATTGTCTCACGGGGCGGTTCTATCATGGCACGCTGGTGCCTCGCTCATCATAAAGAAAACTTTCTTTATACCCACTTTGAGGAAATTTGTGAAATTTTGAGACAATATGATGTCTCTATCTCCTTAGGCGATGGGCTTCGCCCGGGAAGTATCGCAGATGCAAGTGATGAAGCCCAATATGCAGAGCTGCGCACCTTAGGGGAGCTAGCCAGAATTGCCTATGATTATGACGTACAAGTAATGATAGAAGGACCCGGTCACATTCCTATGCAACTTATTTGGGAGAATATGCGAAAAGAGTTAGAGGACTGCCATGAGAGGCCTTTTTACACATTGGGTCCTCTGGTTACGGATATAGCCCCTGGATATGACCATATCACTTCTGCAATTGGAGCTGCTATGATAGGGTGGTTCGGAGCTGCTATGTTATGCTATGTAACCCCTAAAGAGCACTTAGGACTTCCCAATAAGGAAGATGTGAGAGAGGGTATCATGGCTTACAGAATTGCAGCACATGCGGCTGATATTGCGAAGGGTCATCCTGCCGCACAATGGCGAGACTACCTTTTGAGTCGCGCAAGGTTTGATTTTCGCTGGCGGGACCAATTTCACCTTGCATTAGACCCTGAACGAGCTCAGGCTTATCATGACGAAACCCTACCCGCTGAAGGGGCTAAGCTTGCTCATTTTTGCGCAATGTGCGGTCCTAAATTTTGCTCTATGGAACTTACGCACCAGCTTCGTCAGCTTGCCGCAGAGAGAGGAATCTCTGAAACAGAGATGAAAGAAATAGGATTATCTCAAAAAGCAGCTGAATTTCGTCAGTGGCTGCCATGAGTTTTTTGGGGCTTTTCTATTGGGGGTGGATATGGCTACAGATAGCCTTTCAAGAGGACCCGTTTCTACCCTTAGAGGATTTTGCACCTCCTCCCTCTCCTTCCCGCACTATTTTGGGTACTCCTTCCCCGCATTACTGGCAAAACAGAGCAGACTACCAGATGGAGATTACCGTAGATCCTCGCACACATCGCCTGCGAGGGATTGCCCGGATTACCTATACGCATAAAGCTCCATTCTCCATTTGCCATCTCTGGTTAGCTACGGAGCCTAACTACTTTAGTTTAGAAGGGCGAGGGCATCTTAGCCGAAACTTTCTGTGGGAGAATTTTCAGAGAGACTCTCGCCGAAATGAATCCTCTCGGATAGAACTATATAGCCGTCAATTAGAAAACTATCTCAAGACAAACTTCCAAATAGAAGAAGTTGTCTGGGAAAAGGGAATCTCTACCTCTCCACTCCCCTACCGCATGGAAGAGACGATAATGGAGGTAACTCTACCCCACTGCCTTGAAAAGGGAGAGAAGATTACACTTCGCCTGCGATGGAGTTTTACTCTCAATGATGCTACTGTTGAGGGAAGGGGAGGATACATGACTATCCCAGATGGTTGTATCTACCAAGTAGCGCAATATTACCCTCGCCCTCTCCTACTCAACGACATAAGGGGTTGGCAAAAAATGCCCTACTATGGCTCCAGCGAATTTGC
>JANXCJ010000200.1 GCA_025060275.1 Bacteroidia bacterium
TACGCTAGAGGCTGTTTTATCCCGCCGATAGGAAGGGGCGCTATCTTTAGGGATGTAGTTGTCTTTATTAGGGATAAGCTCTTTTTTAGGTAGGGATAATTCATTTCCCTCATGAAGTATGATGAGCTCATCGCGTGTAACCTTGAGAACTTCACCCGTTATAATTTCCCCTACCATGTGAATATATCGCTCATAAAGGGCTTGCCGGTCCAAGTCTCGCAATTGCTGGCGTAGACGGTTCTTGAGCTGCTCCACCTGCATTCGGCTGAGAGTATGGAGAGGGATTTCTTCAAAGAAGTCTTCCCCTGGAGTTGCCTCGGGGTCTTTTTCTAAAGCCTCACTAAGGGGGATTTGACGAGCTTCATCTTCCACCTCATCATCCATGACGATAGTTCTTCTACGCAGGATTTGAATATCTGCTGTATCAGGATTCACAATCACGGAGAAAGAGCTTTTTGCACCTGGATCTCGTTCTCCACTAGTACGCACCAGAACATCCATGAAAGCAGCTCGCATGACTTCTGCGAAGCGTTCTTTATTGATGCCATGGGCTTGGATAAATTCCTGCATGGAAGAAAGAAGGCGCTGCCGTGCTTGTCTCTCTTTTTCTAGCACTGCTTTGGAGGAGGTTTGTGCTCTAGGCATATAATATCAACTTTTGAGGGGTTTGTGAGATTTAGGTAGCTCTACCCGTGAGAAGAGAATCTTTTCCCAGGGTATGAATACAGGACGAGGTGTCCCTCTCAAACGAATACCCCGTTCTAATACTTCCTGTAACACGCCTCGCACCTGCCGACCATCAGTCAGCTTTACAGAGAGGAAGCGACCTATATTCTGAGGATATTGCCTACGCAATTTTAGGGGCGAACCTATACCTGGTGAGCTCACACTTAGTACGAAATTATCTGGTAGCCAGCTAGTATCTCCTAACTTTGCCTTTAGGAAGAGATGTATTTGCACACATTGCTCTAGGGTGATACCCGTATCTGTATCTACACGCAGATACACCTCTGGCTCTGCCCTGTGCATACGCAAACGAGCCTCCACAAGAAAGGCCTGGGGAAATGACTCAGCTAGCCACTGCGTTACCTGAGTGGATAGCTTCTCTTCTATTTCTCGCAAGGCATGTATTTGCATTTACCACAAAGGTAGCAAGAATATCGCTATTCTCCCACAAAAACCTTATTTCGCTTGATTTTCCGAGGAGCAGATAACTTTCAATTTACCTGCAAATTAGAAACTTGCCAAGATGCTCAATAGAAAAGTACTTGTAGTGGATGATGAGCCAGATGTGCTGGAGATTCTCGCTTACAATCTCAGACAAGAAGGGTACGAGCCGCTATTAGCAGAAGAAGGAGAGACAGCTCTTCAACTAGCCCAACAGCATCAACCTGCTATCATCTTATTAGACATCATGATGCCTGGGATGGACGGACTGGAGGTATGTCGCAGACTTCGGAAACTTCCTGAGACCCGGGAGAGCTACGTCATTTTCCTGACTGCTCGTTCGGAAGAGTTTGCGGAGCTAGCAGGCTTTGAAGCAGGGGCTGATGACTTTCTGGTTAAGCCCATTCGTCCTCGAGCTCTTCTAAGTAGGCTTCGGGCTCTCTCTCGGCGTACTGCTCCTTTGCAAAAACTCCAGTTCCCCGGTATAGAAATCGTACCAGACGAGTACGCCGTTCACAAGCGGGGGCAAACTATTCCTCTCTCCAAAAAGGAGTTTGAGCTTCTCTTTACATTAGCGAGCAAACCTTACAAGTACTTCTCCCGTGATTTACTCTTAGATAAAGTCTGGGGTAGTGATACTTATGTCATCCCTCGCACAGTAGATGTTCATATTCGTAAGTTAAGAGAGAAAATAGGACCTGAGTACATAGAAACCCTCAAAGGAGTAGGCTATCGCTTCGTGCCCGAGCCTACTAAGGAAGCAGAAGAGTAGCAGAGTAAATCTCTACGTGACATGTAGAAACGAAGCGCTAATTTTTGCTTAACTTTGGTATATGTTGAGTAAAATTCAGGTGAGCCTTTTTTTCAC
>JANXCJ010000201.1 GCA_025060275.1 Bacteroidia bacterium
TTGCTCGCCAATGGGGGCTGGGCTGAGGAAAGAAATCTGAAGATTTACTCTTTGGACTCTTCTTTCTCCTCTAAGTAACCTTCAGGAAGTTGAAAGAGTGTTTCTGAGGGGGGAGTATTTGATATTTCAGTAGCTAAATAGACGACTCGTAAGTCAGCGCCTAATGCTTCTGTTGAGATGCGCAGGGGAACTCCATCTAACCTCACTCCCTGGGTAAGGGTGTTCGTACCTCGCAGACTTTCAGAAACTTTGAGGGAAGGAGCTGCCCATACTTCCATTTTGACGGGTCCCTGCTCTGAGCTGATCTCTACAAGATATTTTTCTACTGGGTATTTGAGGATTTTCGTCTTCTCATTCGTCTTGGTGATTTTGGGGGCCTTTTCACTTCCTTCGGGATTCTTTATGGCAGCTTTCCGATAGGTTTGAAGAGAAGTATTCAGGACGTATACGAAACCCTCTTCTCCGTTCACTATTACCACACTTTGTCCTGCCTCAACTCGGCTTTTATTACCACGATAGTAGTGTACTATTTTCTCAGGTAATTGTCCCTTTACCATATCAGCTAGTTGGGCTGCCATTGCTCCTTCTAGTTTGATAGTGTAAGTGATACTACCCTCAAAGGGCTTTTGACCCCACAGAATAGCCCCCCACAGGAGTAAGGATAGCGAACCTCTACTTATCATAGTTGGCTTGATTTCCAGCATGTATTGCGTTTGATTATTCGCGTGAAATAACATAAGTGATAGTTTCCTGAAGTATCTGTTCCAATTCATATTTTGGAGACCAGTTTAGCCATTCCACAGTTTTCTGGATATCTGGAGTTCTGCGCTGCATATCTTCAAAGCCAGGTCCATAAGATACCTCATAGGGAATAAGCTCTATGGAGGAGGAGGAGTTTGTAAGTTTGATGATCCGTTGAGCCAATTCTAAGATGCTTACTTCTTGGGGATTGCCTATATTGAAAATTTCCCCCCATGGTGGGGGTATGTCGTCCAGCAGAAGTTTGTAAATAGCTTCTACAGCATCTTTTACGTGCAAGAAGGACCGCTTTTGTCTGCCTGTACCATACACTGGGAGAGGACGATTGGAGAGTGCAGCTTGGACTAAGTTTGGGATGACCATACCGTAGGCAGGAGATTGTCGGGGCCCTACTGTGTTGAAGAATCGTGCCACTACGAAGGGGGACCCTTTTTGCCGATGATAGGCGATCACCATTGCTTCTTTTGCAAGTTTGGTAATAGCGTAGAGCCACCTATGGCGACTGGGGGGACCAAGCACAAGCACGGATTCTTCGGACAGGCGTCTTTTGCCATCAGGGTCTAAATAATCCAGAGCTCTCCCATAGACTTCACTTGTGGAAGCAACGAGGGTAGGTACCTGTGCCTCATCAGCCGCTTCTAGGACGTGATCCGTACCGCGTAGCCCTTCTAAGACAGTGGCTAAAGGTTCAGCAAGCACTCGCTTTACCCCTACTACGGCAGCCAAATGATATACTCTATCATGAGCCTGAACGAGCTCTTTTACCAAGTCTGCTTCCTCTATGCTGCCTTTTACAAATGAAAACGCCTCGCCATACTTATAGAGAGGAGTCAAGTTGTCTAATGAGCCTGTAGAAAGATTATCTAATATAGTTACTCTGTGTCCCGACTCCAGGCAGCGCTCCGCTAAATAGGAGCCAATGAAGCCTGCCCCACCAGTGATTAAGATTTTCATGTATGGCGGCGAATGGATGAGTCTCTCGGTGTACTATGGCGTGGACGTGAGATGCTCGTACCTTTTCTTTCTCGCCCTTCTGAGGAGGCATCTCCTCCATTCAGAGCCGCTCTATAGCTCACACGATATTTACCTGTACGACTATCTATACCTAAGTATTTCACATTTAGTTCCTGTCCTACTTTGAGAACATCTTCTATGCGTCTTACTCTATAAGAGGCTACGTCAGATATGTGCAAAAACCCTTCCTT
>JANXCJ010000202.1 GCA_025060275.1 Bacteroidia bacterium
TCGCCAAAAGTTAGCCTCTGCAATAGAGAAAACGACTTTCCGTCCTCCCCGTTGCCCCATATATCCAAATGTAACAGCTACAGCGGAGAATGACCCCGAAAGGCTGAAGACCCTCCTTATTCAGCAGCTCACGGCTCCTGTGCGATGGACACACACCCTGCATGCAATGGCAGCTGCAGGTATAGATACCTTTTGTGAACTGGGACCTGGCACCGTTTTAGCAGGCTTAGTAAAACGAACTTTGTCTAATGCAACTACCCTAAGCTACGACTGCTAAAATCCGTACTTTCGTAGCGTATGGCAAGCTTAGAGGAGTTGATTAAGACTGCTCTTCAAAAACCAGACCTGCGAAAGTCCGTAAAAGGGATATTGGAGCAAGCATTAGAGGAATTAGCTAATCCTACACTTCCTGGGGATGAACGTCAGAGGTTATTAGAGCAGGCAGAGAAGTTAGCCAAAGAGCACGCTTAGAAAGAAGCTATCCACTCCCCTCGGAAAAGCTCCTCTAGGGATCCAGTAAGCCAGAATTCTCCACGAGACCTATGCACTGTAAGAACCCCCCCAGCAGTATGTACTCTTATTTCGTCCTCGCCCACTAAGGCAGCCAACGCTACGCAAGCAGTACCGCAGCTGAGGGTCTCTGCCTCTACTCCTCTCTCATACGTACGCAGCTTCCAATCTTTCTTATTTATGGCGGTAAAGATACTTACGTTCATCCCGCCTGCGTCATATTCCGTACAAAACCTAAGGGGAGGAGCCACCTCACTAAGAGGAAAATCATGGAATTCCTCTAAAGGTACCTCAAGCAAAAGATGCGGCGAGCCACTATCTATGAACCAACGCCCTTCTTCTACTTGCATAGGCTCTTCACGTATGGAAAGGCTTACCGATACCCATGGCGGTGACGTTGACAGAATTTTTCCCTTGTGGATACCATCTACTGCTCTGAGAGTTACCTCCCTAAAGCCTCTCAGCTCATGTCCCAGCCAAGCTGCCACCCGTGCCCCATTTCCACAGAAGCTCCCTTCTTTCCCATCTGCATTCCAATAGTGGAATAAAACCACAGGCTCCTCAGAGGGTGAGTTAGGAAACTCTACATGAATTATTCCATCCGCTCCTATACCTACATGGCGATTACAAAGCCTATGACGTACTATTTCAGAGAGTGCTTTAGGATTGTCCTGTAGGACGAGAAAGTCATTCCCTGTGGCGTGAAACTTCCGAAAGCTGAGCATGCCTATTGAGCTCTTCTATGTATAGTGTCCGGGAAGGAAATGCGAAGGTAGTTTGTGGTTCAAATTCTCTTACGGTCTCTAAAATAGTCCAGGCTATTTTATCCTGGAAATAGAATATAGGATAGGGGGCATCCTCTGCTTTCTCCTTATAGTCCATTTGCACGTAGGTGATTATAGTCAGTTCCAAAGATGAATCTAGAAAGTTAGTAAAGAACACCATAGATGGACGCGATAAGAAAGGTAACTTCTCTATATTATTTCTCAGAGTTTCGCAGAGTCTCTGAAGCACAGGCATTGGGGTAGTATACAGCAATCCTATGCGAAAAACTATGCGCCGCTCGGAAGCTCGGCTAAGGTTCTCCAGGGGATTGTCTACTAATCTCTTATTAGGTATCACAAGGAGATGATTTTCAATCGTGCGGATATGAGTAGAACGCAATCCGATCTTCTCTACTATTCCGACAGTATTTGCGTCTATACGGATGGTATCCCCTACTTGGAAAGGCTTATCGGCAAATATGGCAATAGCACCGATAAAGTGCTGCAGCGTTTCCTGAGCTGCTAAAGCTACTGCTAATCCCCCCAGCCCCAAAGTAGTGAAAAAGGGAGCTACATTTAGCTTGAGGGTATGTTCCAACATAAGAAAGCCAATGAGTAGGAAGAGGATAATCCTTCCGATAGTAAAGAGAGGATAGACGAGCTGGAGTTTGTAAG
>JANXCJ010000203.1 GCA_025060275.1 Bacteroidia bacterium
TCGGTGCTTACAGGGAGCAGTTGGGGTCTATTATACGGGAGATTAGTGAATTAGAATGTCGGGTTCAGCAGTTGGAAAAAGCCAGTCTTGCTAAGGAATTACAGGAGGTCAAGGCTGCTTGTGAAAATCTTCAAAATGAGTGGCAAAAGCTTAGTCATGAGGAAGGGGTGCTGCATGAAAGGGAAAAAAACCTTCGTATTCAGCTCAAAGAAGCTGAGGAGGAGCTGGCCTATCGTACGCGCCAGCAGGAGGAGCTGAGCAGCGAGGCTAACTTCCTGCGGGAAAAATTTATGAATGCAGAAAGGCTTCTATCCGAGAGTCAGAGCAAACTTGCCACCCTGCAAGCTCTTCATATAAACCTCCTAAATGAAGTTCGCCAGTATGAAGAGGCTTTACGCCTTTGCGAGAGTGAGCGGAGTACCTTACTCATGGACCTGAGGCAGGTGCAGGCCCAACAAGAAAACCTCTCTATACAACTTCAGTCCTTACAGGCGCGCTTAGATAGCTATGCTGCAGAACTGGTAGAGCTTGAGAATCGCCTTCTTGCCCTTGAGCAAGAAAAAAGTGTGCTGGAAGCAGAGAAAGAGACAACTGGAAAAAGTATTCAGCGGCTTTCCGCTCTTCTCTCTGTGTGGAATAGTTATCAAGATGCCCTTGCGCAAGAAAGGCAGAGAATTACAAGGTCCCTCCAAGCGGTACAAAACTTTATCCAGCATACCCATGCTCAACGCAGAGCCTTGGAAGAGTTATTCGCTCAGCCAAAGGGAGAGCCTTCCTATCTCTCTGCTTTACGCAGTCAGATACCTTTCTGGCGTACGGAGGATATTTTTTTCGCTGAGGATAAATACCTTCCGCTGCTAAGCCTGCTCATACAACTGGAGCCACCGACCTTATGGGTCCGTTCTAAAGCTGAGGCAGAGACTCTTCATCAGCATCTCTCAGCTCAAAAAGAGGGTTTCTTTTGTGTGCGTGTCTTTTCTCCTGAAAGAAAGAACTCCCTCACTTCGCAAAAGTGGTCTGGTATATTTTATACTTTGAAAGAATTTGAGGGGTTAGCAGATTATCTGTGGGGGGATGTAGAAATAGGTGAGGTACCGGGGGAGGGCCGCGTAATACATCCTAATGGGCGTCTGTTGTGGTTAGTAGATGGATGTGTATATGCTCTTTCTAGCTCACTCCCGGTACATATTGGGCTTCCTCACCGTATTCAGAGACTCCTCATGGAAGAAGAACATGCATTTAGAAGGAAACAGAGGCTAGAAGAATTCCTAAAAGACATAGGAGAGAAGTTGAATCAAATCCCCTTCTCCGCCATAAAGCGTGAGTTGCATGAAAAAGAAGGATCATTTAGGCAGATAGAGAAAAAGTTAGAGGTCCTTGAAGCGCGCAGAGAGGAAGTTCTTCGTAGGCAGCAGAAGCTGCGGAATGAGGTTCTTTTGCTCAATGAACAGAAAAAGCATTTAGAGTCTCAAACCTACATTCTACACGAAAAGGAGAAGTCTGTTTCAGCCCGTCTCTCAGAGGTTCAGGATACTATTGAGCGAAATGCCGGCTTGGTCTCTCAGATTCGTCAGAATCTACAAAATACTACTCGGGAACTTGCAGACCAGCGTTTTAAGGTTGTGCGTTTAGAGAAT
>JANXCJ010000204.1 GCA_025060275.1 Bacteroidia bacterium
CAAGGAGGTATTGTCCATCTGGGGTAATGCCGAGGGGAATATTCCCTCGGGGATCGTTCACTCCACTGCCAAGGTGTCGTATGCCAATGAAGTCACCTATCGTATCATCCCACTGGGCATAGAAGATGTCCTGTGCGCCAAATCCTAATGGGTCATCCAGCCTCCAGAAAAAAAGCTGCCTCCCGTCCGCAGAGAGGACAGGCGCGCTTTCGTGAAGAGGTGTATTGATTCCAAGAGGTGTGCGCTGAGACCAACCCAAGATAATCACCCCCACCAGGGTCAAGCGCATATTTACAAAATTACACCGTTTATTCCGCATGGCTGAGCAGACGGACATAACGCCTACGAGGGAAGGTGATTACAGATAAGAGTACTGCCATTATTCCACCTACGCCTAATACTTCTATAAAGTAGCTTTTGTACCAATAGACCGGTACGGCAGAGAGAAGATAGTTTTCTGCATCTAATTGAAACCATTCCCAGTAGTATTGGGAAAAAAGAAGAATAGCTGCAAGAGCCTCTCCCAAAAGAGTCCCCATTCCTACTGCTAATAGAGCCTGACCTACGGTAAGCATCCATAACTGAAAGGGTTTAGCCCCTAATGCCCAGCATAATTCATATCGAAGGCGCTGTACAAATTGAAGTACCAAAAAGGCGGAGGCCGCAGAGAAGAAACTCAGTATTAGTACAATCCCAAGTATAACTTGAACATTTTGTTCAATAAGCTCCAGCCAATCAAAAATGTCTGGAAAAATCGCCTCTAAGGTTAAAATCTCATAGGAATATGGTAGCTTCCAGCTCAAGGCTTCTGCAAGAGAGTCTAAACGTACATCTGATGATACAAATACATGGGCTACTTGTACCTGAGAGGAGGTCCAGTTCAGAAGTGTCTGTCCCAAACTCATTGGAACAAAAGCGATGTTTCTATCTATCTCATCTATGTGAGCTTCGTACAAGGCTACTACTCGCAATCGTCGCATGCGGGGGGGCTCCGCTAACCACACAGCTATAACTTGCTCTCCCACTTCCAGACCCAGTTTCTTTGCAAGGAGCCGAGATAGCACTATTAGGCTATCTCCCTCCCAGTCCTTAAGCTTATTTTTGAGCAGGTTTCGCCATTCTGTCCTCCACCAGCTTTGCTCAACAGCTACGAGCGTAACTCCTTCATAGCGCCTTTCCTTTCCTTCCAATAGCACAGGAAGGTGAATGCTACCTTCTACCCTCAAGCCCCCTTGTCGTAGGGGGTGGATGTATTCATACTCAATAGGAAGGGGATGGCTCTCTTGCTCTTCTCCATAATAGCGTATCCATAATCCTCCCATATAGTGATAGAGTTTTTCCCTGATAGCTCGCTCAAAAGAGCTGGAAAGTGTGAGCACGAGAAGGGCTGTAAAGGCTCCTAAAGCTATTCCCCCCAGCTGTATGAGAAATACAAGCCGCTGTCTCCTAAGTCCTTGTCCTAAAAGAAGTTTCCAGGCTAAGCGCCAGATATCTAAGATTTCTCGGAGAGCGGATAGAGTTTTCTCCACCGATTGAAATAAAATAAGTAACGCTGCTCATACGCTATTTTGCCCAAAGCCTCAAAAGCTGCACAATGAGCCTCGGCCTCTGGGTTACCAAG
>JANXCJ010000205.1 GCA_025060275.1 Bacteroidia bacterium
GTTTAGGGGTGTAAAGATTAAGACCCTCTAATTCCAGGTTTGCCAGAGTCTCCCCCCCATCGGTCAAAAGGTATCGTCCCTTCCCTTTTTTCACTACATATAGCTGAATGTAGTCATTGTGTCTGTCCAGAAAAGGAGTGGTAATCTCTACTACCCCTTTCAATGTTCTAAGGGTGGTCTCGTCTCTAAGCCAACGATAATAGGCTTCTATTAGGTCGCGAATCTCTTTTTCTTCAGAGGAGCTCATCGGTAGAAGTGAATAATGGGCTTTTTAGTGACGCTGCAAAACTGCAAAAAGGCTTCCAGCGTTTGTTCAGGGTCGTGTAGGCAGGGGAAAAAATAAGCGGGTAGGGGATATGCCCATCTGCTCTCATATCCCTCTCGGTATAAGTGAAGATGCGGAACAGAGAGTTTTTCAAAGTCAGGATTGCGATGGGGCTTGTAGCCTATGTCCAATCTCACCAGAATAACATTTTCTACCCGTAGCTGAAAGGTCATCTTCTCTCCCCAACCAAAGTAGATGTCTATCTTGAACTGCCCTTGTCTCCCAGAAGAATACAAATCAAAGGTGCGTCTGAACCCTTTACGATACTCTATAATGAGGGGGGCTGGGTCTCTATATTCTTTGGGGGCAGTGATCATTGAGTGAGCTTCGGATTCGGAATAAGGATTCATGAACGCTTCCCCCCTTTCACCGACTCGGCCTTCCGCAGCCGAGCCGATACAAGCTCTACCACCGCCTCATACACCGCCTCCCGCTCAGAAGTGGTAAGACCTAAGGCGCTAAATATTAAGTCGTCTATTCTTGCTCGAGAGGTTTTTACCTTGATAAGCTCAAAACTGGTGGTACTGTTCATCGTAACTCCCAATTCTTCAAGAATGCTTCCTATCTCTTCTTTTGCGGCTCCCATCAGCGCTTTCATAGCTTCGCTTGGATCAATAGAAAGCAGCATAGAGGGCAGCTGGATGTCTTCAAACTCAAACACTTGAACCTTTACGGCTGTTATAGAGCCCGTCATCGTTCTACCCGTGAGCTCAATCAATAGCTTGAAGAAAGTAGAGTTGAGGATACTGAAGAGCACATATTTGTCCACTCCTTTCTTGCAGAAAATTTCGCCTAAGTTATCCAAAGTATAGGCATTAGCGTTCATGGGTATAAGATGCCTTTCACCATTCAGAATGCTGTAAAAGCCATCAGGCAGGGGGTGTTCTCCTAAATTCCACCATGGAGTGCCTTGCTTTTGTCGTTGCTGGCAAGTTACGCTAAGATGATACTTTTGAGATTGACCCCACTTAACATATTCTGCGGCTTTGGGATACTTTTTGAGAGGTCCTGTACAAAGGAAAACCTTTCCCAATAAAGAAGCATCCACAAATATGCTCTTTACCTCTCGTAAGCTCTTTATCACAGGCTTCAGGCACTCCTCCTCAATCTCCCCCTCCCATCCGGCGCCATTGCGCACGTGGAGGCAGCCAGGCGAAGCAGGCTTTCCCGTAGGCTGGAGGTAGAAAAATTCATTGGCGCCTGTAGTGA